>JALTHV010000375.1 GCA_027004315.1 Deltaproteobacteria bacterium | reverse complement strand
TCTGCATTATAGAATAATATAAAAATTTTATATAGGTACTCAAGGAGGTATTTATGGCTCTGGATGATTCTACCCGACGAAATCAATTGATTAAAGATCTTGAAAAAGAACTAAAGGATCATCCAAACTCTGTCTTTGCTTTCCTCCGCCTTGGTATAGCCTATAGGAACGCTGCTAGACTTGAGGATGCAGAGGGCATGTTACAACGTGCCCTACACCTTGATCCCCTGTCTTTTGAGGCACGGCTTAATCTCGGTACAGTCTATTTTCAGATGGGTAGACTTGAAGACGGCATAGCTGAGAGTAAAAAGGCCCTGGAGATATACCCTGATTCCCCAGAGGCTCTGTCCAATATAGGTGCTGCCTGTATCCAATTGCAGAGATGGGAGGATGCCGCGCATTATTTAGAGAAGGTCCTTGAGATCAAACCGGACATGGCCTTGGCCCTGGCTAATCTCGTCACGGTCAAGTTGCAGTTCGATAAACTGGACGAGGCTATTGCCGCAGGAGAAAAGGCCATCAGTTTGGTCCCTAAGTTTGGCCTTGCCCATAATAATCTTGCTGTTGCCTATTACTATAATGGAGACTACGATAAATCTCTTGATCACCTTGAAAAGGCAAAAGAGATCGGATATGCAGTTTCTCCAGAATTTATGGAGATGGTCTCTGCCAAGGCAAAGACCAGGGTAGAGGGAGACTAAAATTTTATGGCAAGAGGAACATCTGCTCGTAGGCCTCTCTGCCCATTCTGTGACAGACCTATAGAACGTCCAAAGGAAGTGGAACCAAGGAGACTTGGTGATTTTGACTATGGAGTATGTAAGTGCGGGGCTGTATATGTCCATGATGTCACAGGGCACAATCTTGGGGCAGCGTATGTTGAGGCACTAGGCTTTGCCTGCAATGATGACTGGGACTTGGCATGGAGTCTGGCGCCAGGAGAAGACTATGAGGATGCTGTACTAGAAGGTTACGATTTTAAATCCCATGTTGTTTACCCAACTGGTCATACAACGGAGGGTAAACGTGTAAAAGGTGCCCTGAGCTTTATCCGGCTTATTAAGGACGTCCGTGATGTCACTCAAGCAGGTGTAAAGAGGAGGCTAAAGACCCTTTCTGAGCCCCAAATTTCTGAAAAGGATCGAGAAAAGCACTACTTTGATAGGAGGACACATCGCTTTTCCAAGCAGGAGGTCCAGGCCTGTGTGGAGTCTAGAGATATAGATAGGCTAAAAGAGATGGCCCTTAGAGATCCCCTTGTCTTAAGGAAGATCCAAAGGCTCCTCTATTCAGCAGATGAGGAGATGATGTGGAAGGCCGTCAATGCACTTGGCAGAGTGGCAGGGCTTTTGGCCACAGAGAGGCCAACTCTTGTGGGAGATCTGGTCAGGAGGCTTCTCCTGGCTACTGGTGACTCTGCAGCCACTAATTGGGGCTCTGTAGAGACCATCGGTGAGATAATACGTAATCAGCCCATAATATACGGATCATTTTTGCAGAACCTGATTGAATTTTTGGAGGACCCTCCTTCTCGTCCCTCGGTACTTTGGGCAATTGGGCGTGTTGGTGAGCTATATCCAAAGTTGGTGAGATCAAAGGCATTTTTCTCCCTCTTTAGTATGTTGAACGATTCTAGTGCCAAAGTACGGGGGCATGCAGCCTGGGCATTTGGTCGCATCAGGGCCCGGGAGGCGCTGAGGCTCCTTAAGGAAATGGTAGACGACCCTGAAAAACTCAGTCTCTTTAATGGGAAAAAGATCGTACATACAAGTGTGGGTAAATTGGCGAGGGATGCTATTAAACGTATTAAAGATCAGACAGCTAATGACCAGAAGGAGAACAGAATGAGTGAACAGGTGGCTTTGAATCCTCAAGAGGATGGAGATGAAACAGAAGATAAAGATGAGAGGCTTTCTGAGGCAGAGGCCTTGTATGAGGGGGCAAGGGATCTAAGTAACCGTGGGATGTCCATGGATGCACTCCAGAAATTCGAAGAGGCCCTGGGGCTCTTTGAGGCCATTGGGGACAGGGATGTTGAAGTTGCAAACATCTGTGAAAAGATAGGAGATCTTCGCGTAATGCGGGGGAATCTCAAGGGCGCTATGCCTGCCTATCAGAGGGCGATGACAATATGTGAGAAGAAACATGATCCTATCAGCACAGTTTTACTGATAGAGAAAATTATTGACCTCTATAGACATGACAAAGAGTTAGATAAGGCATTTCCCTACTATTTTAGGGCACTTGAATTGGTTGAGGAACTTCAGGATGCCGGTAGGGCAGGACTCTATCTTACTGGGATCGGTGACATTTACCAAAGGAAAGGTGAACTGGATAATGCCCTGGATGCCTATAAAACAGCCCATAAGATCTATCAGGAGACAGCATCCAGAGAAAGGGCCGAACTCCTTGAAAAAGGCATAAAGGAACTTGAAGGCAAGATGTCTGGGATCTCCGTCTCTGAGGGACAATAGAGATTGTTCTAGTCAGTTCACTCGATTGTCCCGCAGATGACCTTGGTGTTTCCTCCTGGCAGGATATCTTTTTTTACCTCAGAGAAGTGGTTTCTGAAGAGGTCTGTCTCTTGGCTAAGAAAGGCCCTAGACCTCAGGCCGCCTGCTACCAGCATCCTGATATAAAAGAGGAATCTTATGACTCTCTTTTTAGGGACTTCATGTTCCATCATGCAGAATCTGCCTTTGCTTTGGCAGACCCGCCTGATCTCCATAAGGGCCTCTTCTCTTATCTCTCCCTTTAGTTCATAAAAGGCATGAGAGCAGGTTACGGCAGAAAAGATTCCGGCCTTGAAGGGGAGGTGCTGTGCCTCTCCCTGTACCAGGACTATGTTTTCTAGGCTATTTGTGGATATTTTTTTAGAGGCCTTTTGGAGCATCCCCTTTGAAAAATCTAGTCCTACTACCAGGCCTTTGTTCCCTACTTTTTTTGCCAGCACGGGTGGTACAGCCCCTGTGCCTGTACAGATATCCAGGGACTTATCGCCTGGCTTGAGTCCGGTTCTGTCAGCCAAGGCACGACGGAGACGACCTTGAGGATCGTGAGAATGTAACTCGATAATACGATCATAGACCTTGGAAAACATATTGTAGTAGGATCGTCTAAATGAACCCATAAATCTCCTTTTTTATACTCAGGGATAATAAGATCACCTAGTTAAAATATACATAAAATTCTATTTTATCAAGCATAGTTAGAGGCAGTATATTGAAATTGGCTATTGTTTCCCCGCCTTTTATGAGACCTACCAGCCCTCCTCTAGGGCCTGCTGTCCTATTGGGATATCTCAGGAAGAATTTGCCAGATATAGAGGCCAGGGCCTTTGACCTGAATCTGCTTTATTACGAAAAGGTCCTGGATTGTCTGGCTAGGGGGGTCTTCAAGATCCGTCTCTATAATTGGGATGAGGAGACTACAGCCCGGAGGGTCAGCCAGGCACTGATATTTCTGAGGCAAGGCCCAAGGGAAAATTTTGACTTGAGGTCCTACCACCATTCAGCCACGGTCTTTTTGAGCCTGGAAAATAGCTTCAATGCCTTTATGTCTGAAATGGCAAGGAGGTATCTGCTTGGGCTCTCTGTCCCCGATAGGGTGGGGATCTTTTTTGAGGATCTCATCAGGCCGGTGCTGGACTATGGCCCGGATCTGGTGGGTTTTTCGATCCTTTTCAGTAGCCAGATGGTATTTGCACTCCTCATGGCCCTGCTGATTAAGAAGAAAGGGGATTCGAAGGTATTTATGGGCGGGGCCAGTATTGGCGTGATGTCTCAGCCGGAGAGGCTGTTTAAAGAGCCATGGTCTATCAGTGCCAAGGATACGACGCAGCAGTTTGATCTTGGACAATATGTCGACTGTCTGGTTCCAGGTGAGGGTGAGGGGGCCTTGCTGGGTCTGTGTATGGCACGTGATGATCAGGACCTGTCAGGGGTGCCCAATCTAATTTTTGTGAAAGGTCAGGAGATCATAACAAATCCACCCCATGTCATAAATGACCTTGCGCAGATACCTGAACCAGACTTCAGTGACTTTTCTCTCGAGGACTACATCAGTCCTGGAGTAATTCTGCCTTTTTTGACTTCAAGGGGTTGTCCTTGGGGAAAGTGTGTATTTTGTACGCACCATCATTCCTATCTGCGTTACCGGGGGCTTGGAATTGAAGAATGCCTGAGGCAGATAAGGCAGCTCAAGGGACGCTATGGGGCACGCCTTTTCAACTTTTATGATGAGATGATCTCTCCAGGCCGTTTCAGAAGGCTGGCACGGGCCATGATTGATGAGGGCATGGGGATCTGTTATTCGGCCTATGCCAAACCTACCAAGTCATTTGATGCGGATCTACTCAGGCTGATTCATAGGTCCGGAGGACGTGTAATTATGTGGGGAGTGGAGTCAGCCAGCCAGCGGGTTCTGGATATTATGAGGAAAGGGACAAAGATTAAAGAGATAGAGAAGGTCCTTCAGGAATCAAGCCATGCAGGCCTTATGAACCTGATATTTATAATGTTTGGTTTTCCCACTGAGACAGAGGCAGAATTTTATGAGACTATAAATTTCCTTGAGAGGAACAAGGCCTGTATACACGCCCTTTCCAAGGGCAAATTTGTCCTTACAGGAGGCTCTCTTGTCCAGAAGGAACCTGGAAGATTTGCAATTACAGAAATCAGGGAGGCAGCAGGATCAAGGGTCTACAACAGGGTCTTTGACTACCGAGTCTCCAGGGGACTCGGGCCCAGAGAGGTCGCCTCTCTCTTTAAAAAGAATATCAAGTACCTGGAGTCTGTTGGCCTCTCCCCTCGTTTTGGGGCCTATCGGGACCATCTATTGGTATATGCCAGTAGCCGTTCACATTCCCTCCCGGCCAGCAATAGCCTTTTGAAGGGTTTCAGCGCGGATTAATGGGCAGAGTGCCCTGATCTTGTGCATCAATCAAGCTGCTCCTGAAACCCTGAAAAAGGCTATTGCTGGCCGGGGACGAGAGAGGAAAAGTGAGTCCTTATCCGTCTCCCTTTTTAGGGGAATACATCCGTTTAAATTACCTGCCTTCCTGCATCAGGGCCAGGCGTGAGAATAAAGATAGATTTTACCTTAATAATGATTACGGCCTTTGGAGTAAGCTTGGGTTTTTTTTCATGGACCATCTTGATCCCTTTTTCGTAAAGTTCCCCGGAGGTCTCAATTCGAGCCTCTCCCTTAAACTGATATCCCTTCCTCGTGGGTTTTGCATCCCAATCCCAGACTGAGATTGCCACGACGGGATTGTTTTTGATATTTTCTATGGTCTTTTTCATGAAAATGTCTACCAACATAATTTCATCATCAGAGATAATGTCTGTAAAATGAATAGGGACTACATTGGGCATGCCATCTTTGGTGGCAGTGGCGATTGCAAAACCCCTGGTCTTTTTTATAACATCCATCATTTCTTCTGTAATTTTTGCCATGATTTCCTCCTTTTCTGGTCTTCCTGACTACCAAGGCTATTTTGGATTTTTGGATCTGTGTCTGGCCTGAATCCGGCCCTTTGTAATCTTATCAGTACCTCATCTAGGCTGAGGTCATACCAGTTGGCATAGGCCTCGGCTACGGCAAAATACTGCCCTGTCCCTATATTTGCGCAAAATATCTCTTCAACAACTTGAGAAATTCGAGAAACAGCCTGTTCTGAGGTAGTGGATACGACAACTGCATCGTCCCTGTCACGAAAAATGGACGTCTTGTTGTGGAGCTTAGGAACCTCATAGATTTCTGCAGCTATCTGGACCTATCTGCATGCCAGAGTCAGAGGCAAGTTCTCATTATTGATTGTTTATCTCACAGGGTGTCTCTGCCAACGGTTGAGACTCTGCAAAGGCCTAAAAGTTGATATTGAGATCCCCAAAAAAAGAAGCCGCCTTGGCCCGGCATGTCTATAAGACTCTTTACTCAACTCTCTGAGCAATGTATTTATCTATGATTGCAGTTAGTTATATTATAACTCAGTAAGTTCTCAATAAGTTGGAGGCATCCATTTTGGTAACCGATAACAGGGTGCTTTTTCCCCAATATGCTCTCGCTCTTACCCTGAAAGTCGGATAAAGCGTACACTATAAGCCTAATGAATTTAGCTTTCTTACTGAAAAGTAAGGCCTTTTCTTGCCTCTCCAGCGGTATTGGTGGATGCGCTTCGCTTATCCACCCTACATCTATATCTGGTGGATGTTGGCAGCCGTGTTTTCATCCATGGTTAATCTTTTTTATACCAAAATCATGCATTCCGAATACAACGAATCTGTAGGGTGGATAAGCGAAGCGCATCCACCATTGTCCTGCATTCTCCAAAAATCATTCCGACTTTCAGGCTCTTACAGGGCTAACGCAAATCGTTTCCAAAAGAAGCACCCCCCTCACCCTGCCCTCTCCCCCAGGGGAGAGGGTTTGGGTGAGGGGGAACACTGTATTGCCAGAACTTATTGAGAAGTTACACAACTCAGAGAGCCAAGTCTTCTACTATGTGCTATAATCTCAGACATACTATATGGTTACCCATTAAGAAGTCAAGTTGTAACTTCTCAATAAGTGGAGGCTTCATTTTGGTAACCGACCACAGGGTGCTTCTTTTGGAAACGATTTGCGTTAGCCCTGTAGTTTTCTTGGTTTTTGCAGCATTGGAAACCCTGGCTCCGGAGCGCAGCGGAGGAGAACAGGGAGGGTCCTATGCTGCAAAAACCTCAGAAAACAAGGGGCGAGAGCATGTTGGAAAAAGAAGCACCCTGTGGTCGGTTACATCGAAGTTGCCAGGACTTATTGAGAACTTACGTCAAGTTTTTGTAATAGCTTCGGTCGATGGCGTAGCTATTCACATTCCCCCCGGCCAGCAGTAGTATTTTGGAGGGCTTCAGTGCGGATTAATAGGCAGAGTGCCCTGATCTTGTGCATCAAGCTGCTCCTGAAGCCCTCCAGAATGCTACCGCTGGCCGGAGACGTGGACGGTTGCATAGGAGTGTGAACGGTTACTTGATGGCTATTTTTTCTGCTTGACATGAGATAGAGATTTATTAAAATCTGGATTTTATCATGGGTAGTCCGCAAGGACATAGAGGGAAGACGGTGAAAGTCCGTCGCGGACCCGCCGCTGTAATCAGATACGAACGCCGCAAGATGCCACTATCAGGCAGTTGCCTGACGGGAAGGCGTGGCAAGTAGGATGATCTGTAAGCCAGAAGACCTGCCTATGAGATATATTGTCCTGATCTCCGTGGATTGAGATCCAGACAAGGCATACCGAGGTGAAAAATGGCATCCCCGGGTCTATAGATTTTAGGCCCGGGGATTTTTTTGTAAGATCAGAAGAAAAGCCAGACAGATGAAAAGACCTACACTCTTTGGAATAGGCATTGGCCCTGGAGACCCGGACCTTATTACCCTGAAGGCAGTGAAGGTCCTGGGGCGAGTAGATATCGTCTTTGCGGCTGCCTCTACAAAAAATAGCTACTCACTTGCAGTGGAGATCGCATCGCCGCACCTCAAAGAAGGAGTACCGCTTGTCTGTCTGGGTTTTCCCATGACCCACGACAGAAAGAAGCTCCATAGTGCATGGGAAGAGAATGTCTATAAGGTACACTATGCATTGATGAAGGGAAGAGATGCGGCATTTATTACCCTCGGAGATCCCCTTACTTATAGCACCTTTGGATATATTATGTGTACCATGAAGGAGAGGTACCCTGAAATCCCTATCAAGATCATCCCAGGGATTACATCTTACCAGGCCGGTGCAGCCGCTGCACGAGAGGTCCTGGCAGAGGGAGAGGAATCCCTTTCTGTGGTCTCTGGCGCCCTGGGTCCCAAGAGACTGAATGATGTAATTGATCATACAGACAATGTGGTGATACTCAAGGTATATCGCCACTACAGGGAGATATTGGACACAGTGAATGGACTGGATCTTACCTCCAGATCTGTTCTCATATCCCGGTGCGGGCTTCCAGGTGAGAAAATAGTGCATGACCTGAATAGATACCCTGACAGGTTCCTGCCCTATCTTTCTCTTATCTTGATAAAGAAAAATAAAAAGGGATAGTAAGCTGTTAAGTAAGGAGCTATATTCTCTATTTTAAGCCTCGAGCTTTGAGCTTGTTTTTACGATAAATCCGAGGAGTAAATGACATGTACACAAAGATGCTCGTCCTTCGCTTTCCAGCAGAAATTACAGATAAGCCCTTGATCTGTAGCCTTATCCGCAGGCTCGATCTCTGCTTTAACATACTCAAGGCAAAGATACTCCCTGGACGGGAAGGCCTCATGGTGCTCGAACTGTCAGGCTACAAGAGGCAGGTAAATGAGGGACTCCGCTATTTGAGGGCCCAGGGAGTAAAGATCAAGTCTGTAGAGCAGGAAATCCGCCGGAATGACGATGTCTGTATCCAGTGTGGTGCCTGTACTGGGATCTGCCCTACCAATGCACTTCACATGAATCGGGAGACCATGGAGGTAATTTTTGATGCCAAGAGGTGTACTGGCTGTGAACTCTGTATGGCCATTTGCCCTGTGAGGGCCATGGAGATTCGTTTCAGCACAGACAAGGTCCTGGTCTGATGCATGGGGGTAGAGGGCCCAGGGAAAAAACCGCACTGGTGGCCTTGAGTGGAGGGATAGACAGCACGCTAGCGGCATTTGAACTCCTCAAGGCCGGATGGCACATCGAGGCCTTTTTCCTGGATGTCTTTCCTGAAGGGTCCTCAAACACAGGGCTTCTTGTAGCGAAAAAGGCTGCGAAACGTCTGGGCATCAGGCTCCACTGTCTAAATGAGGCAAAAAAATTTAGGGATACGGTCATCTCATATTTCATAAAATCCTATAATATGGGCCTGACTCCGAATCCCTGTGTGGTCTGCAACTACAAGATCAAGGTGGCCTCTGGCCTATCTCTGGCTGATTCCCTGGGCCTTGACTATCTGGCTACAGGTCATTATGCCAGGGCTGAGGTGTTACACGACGGTCAGACAGGTCTCTTCAAGGCAAAAGATCTGAAAAAAGATCAGTCATATTTCCTGAATCAGATACCAGCCAGGGCCATTTCCAGGCTATTATTCCCGCTTGGAGAATGCACCAAGGAAGAGGTAAGGCAACGGGTTACTGAATTAGGACTTTTCCCTCTGGCATACCAGGAGAGTCAAGAAATCTGTTTTCTCAGGGGTGACTACAGGGCCTTTTTAAAAAAAAACACTATCTATGAAGACCATCCTGGAGATATTGTTACCAGGGATGGAAGGGTGCTTGGTAGGCATATAGGACTATATGCCTATACCATAGGCCAAAGGAGGGGGCTAGGCATCCCTGATAAAACGCCTTATTATGTTATTGGTCTGGATAGGGGAAATAACCGGTTGGTAATCGGTAAAGAGCAAGACATCTGGGCCAAAGAACTCCTCGTAGACCACATAAACTGGCTTGTTCCCCCGAATAAAGTAGAATTCTGTAAAGTGCAGATACGCCATCGCCATCCAGGAGGCCTGGCACAGCTCAGACTCCTGAGATCCGGTAAGGTCCATATACGCTTTTTCTCAGAGCAAAGGGCTATAACACCTGGCCAGTTTGCGGTTTTTTACCAAGACGATCAGGTGCTTGGTGGTGGGTCGATATGTAGACAGGTCCTCCCAAGGAAATTTTGCCCAGCTACATCCTATACCTGATTTTTCATTTCCAGGGATGAGAAATCCTCGCCATGAAGGTCTGAACTGACTGCTTTATTCATAAAAACAGTGTATAATTAGTAACTGAATTAATTCAGGGCAGACATACTGGTCTGCCACTACCTTTTGCATGGTGACCGGATATGGAACGAATTGCCAGTAAAAAAAGAAAAAGGCGGCCGTATTCTTGGGAGGATCAATTTAAATCTTCGTTTCTCCCCGTTATACGCCAACGTGGGAGGCGCTATGCAAATTGGGGAAGGGTGAGGCTCAATGAGGTCTCTCATGAAAAGATTCTGGCCACAGTCCGGGGATCGAGGTCCTATAGTGTTTCAGTGCTTAAGAAGGCCTCTGAGGACAATAAAATCTTTATCTCTTGCACCTGTCCTTTCTTTAAACAGGGCTATCCCTGTAAGCATCTGTGGGCAGCAATAGTGGAGGCAGACAGGGCCCTGGCCAGAGAGACATCGGATCTGTCTGGAGCAAAGGAGTTGGAAGGGACTCAGGCAGCAAAAAAGACAGATTGGCGAGCACTGTTTAGAGATGATCTCTGGAAAGGGGACCTGGTGGTCCCTCCATGGTCAGATGGCCCGGGCCAATTTGTCCTATGCTATGAGCTAAGTGTCAGCCCATTATACTCAAAGATATCTGCCATCGAGAGGTATCTCAAAAAAGATGGCACATTCGGAAGAGAGCGAGGGATTCAGGCATCTACCATAGAGCACCGCGGTCTTCCCAAGGTGGATCGGGCCATAATTGCCATGCTGGACAGCGTCTATAGGAAGAAGGGGAGGTTTTATTCCCCTTTCTATCAGCCGACCCACCAGGACCTTACAGGTCTTGTCTTGAGATCTATGGATCTTGAACTCATCCTCCCTCTATTGGCAGAGACAGGACGCTGTAGGGTCTTTCACTCGGTCAAGGGGCTTCTGGCAGATCCACTCCGTAAGGGTGCCTCTGAGGCAACGCTGGAATTGACAGTAGTGAAAAAGGGCAAAGACGAGGAAGGGGGCTTCAAGGTAGTCCCTATTTTGCGGTTGGGCCAAGATGGCAAGGGCGTATCCCTCAGGGATATACCCATATTTTTTCATACCTCGCCAGTGCTCTTTATCTGGGATGGGTCTCTGCTCGAGTTGCCAGGTCCCAGCCTTTCTTGGATAGAGGCTCTATTGAAATCAGAGGAGATGGAAATATCCCAAAAAGATGTACGTGAACTCTTGGTCCATACAGAGTCCCTCCCAGGCAATCTGAAGACACAGATGCCAGAAGGGATAGGCCCCAAGGTCGTAGAGGACTTGACTCCAAGGCCACTGCTCATTGTAGAGCTCGGAGAAGGTTGCTTGAAGGCCAAGGTCCTTATGGACTATGGAGGTCTTGAGGCAGACTGGGATGATCCCAGGACCTCTATACTGGATACAGAAAACTGGATACGTATAATCCGGCAGAGAGAGGCTGAATCTGAGATCCTGTCAGGGCTGTCTGCCATGGGATTCCAACAAGAAGACCATATATTTCAAAGGGATATTAAGGGGGCAGCCAAGGCCTTGTCAGATCTGGCAGGAGAGGGATGGGGGATCGAGGGGCTGGACAGAAAGGCATTTAAGGGGGGTCATGTCTCCAGACTGAGCATCTCTTCTGGTATAGACTGGTTTGATCTGGATGGAGGGGTCTCCTTTGGTGATCAGGTAGTCCCACTCCCAAAGGTCATCAGGGCATTTCTGAGGGGAGAAAAGACAGTAAGGCTTGGTGATGGGACTACAGGCCTACTCCCTGAGGAATGGCTTTCCCGTAACCTCCCGGTCCTTGAACTCGGTATTGCAGGGCAGAAAAATTCTCACGGTAAGGCACTCAGATTTTCGTCTGTCCATGCACTGGTCCTGGACAGCCTGCTTGAAGAAAACGAGGTTGAGTCTGTTGATAGCCGTTTCCTTGAGATAAAAGAGGCGCTGAACAGTTTCTCAGGGATCAAGAAAGTCCGGGTCTCTCCTGCATTTAAGGGTGTCCTTCGACCCTACCAGGAAGATACCCTGGGCTGGTTTGCCTTTTTAAAGAGGTTTGACTTTGGGGGTATACTTGCTGATGACATGGGACTTGGCAAGACAGTGCAGGTCCTGGCATGGCTTGCTGGAGAGCTGGAAAGAGGAAATAGACCATCTCTGGTAGTGGCCCCGACATCCATCCTATTCAATTGGCAGTCAGAGGCAATGCGCTTTGTCCCTGGAATGAAGATATTGGCCTATACTGGAAATGGCCGTTTAGACCTCATCAAAGATATGGACCAGAAAGACCTGGTGCTCACTACCTATGGCCTGCTGAGACGTGATATAGAGGTCCTCAAAGACCTCCAGTTCAACTACGTCATACTGGACGAGAGCCAGGTGATCAAGAACTCCGATTCGCAGATATCCAAGACAGTGCGTCTGCTCAAGGCCAGGCACAGGCTCTGCCTCACAGGCACGCCGCTTGAGAACCACGCGGGAGAACTCTGGTCCCAGATGGAATTTCTGAATCCAGGGATCCTAGGTCCCAGGGCGGCCTTTGAGAGGAAATTTGCAAGGCCCATAGCACAGGGAGATAAAGCGGCCCTGGATCTGCTCAAGCAGATGGTAAGGGCGTTTATCCTCAGACGTAGTAAAGAGGCCGTGGCCAAAGAGATCCTGGAAAAGACAGAGCATGTTATCTTTTGCCCTATGACAGACAGGCAGGCCAAGATCTATTCTCAGGTAAGGGACCACTATCGTGCCTCAGTACTGGCGAGCGTAGAGCGATGGGGCATCAACAGAAGCCGCATAAAGGTGCTGGAGGGACTCCTCAGGCTGCGCCAGGCAGCGAATCACCCTGCCCTTATTGGAGAGGACAATGCGAGATCCGGCAAGCTGGAAGAGATCATGGCCTTGATAGAGAAGTCCCTTTCCAACGGGCACAAGGCCCTGGTCTTTTCTCAATTTACCAAGATGCTGGCCTTGATCCGCAATGCCATAGATGATGCCGGCATAGCATACGAATACCTGGACGGAAGGACTCCACGGGCCAGGCGTGAAGACAAGGTACACCGTTTTCAGGAGGACAGAGATATAAAGCTCTTCCTCATCAGCCTTAAGGCCGGTGGCCTGGGTCTCAATCTGACGGCAGCGGACTATGTATTTATAGTGGACCCGTGGTGGAACCCGGCAGTAGAGCTCCAGGCCATTGATCGTACCCACCGTATCGGGCAGGATAAGAAGGTATTTACTTACCGCTTTATAACCGAAGGGACTGTAGAAGAAAAGATCCTTGCCCTGCAGGGGAAAAAACAGGAAGTGGTCAGTGCCATCTTGAGTGGTGGACAAGATATGCTCCGGAAGTTATCTAAAGAAGATGTGGAGATCCTTTTTTCGTAATTGTGTTTGATCCTTAAGAATTGCTTGACTGCCCCTGTATCTGTTGGTAAAAGGCAGTTGGTAAGATAAGAGGGTTTCCAATGCTGCAAAAACCAAGAAAACTATAGGGCTAACGCAAATCGTTTCCATAAGAAGCACCCCGTGATCGGGTACTGGCAGATAGGTAATCCAAATGTCCATTCTGCGAAGACAGGAATCCAGACATCGTAGCTTGATTTATTGAGAACTTACAAAGTTATGGCTTCTCTTTGGAAGATTTAACAAGGTAAACTCTGAACTCGTACGGGTACGAAGGTTATACCAGTGCTTACTATCTTTCGGCCAAGTGACAGGGGAATAGAGCCTTGCTCTGATATCAAAGAAGGCACCTGGATAAATCTGGTGGCGCCTACGCCTCAGGAACTGGAGAGGGTCCAGAGGGAATTAGGAATTCTTTCAGAGTTTTTGCATTATCCACTTGATGAAGAGGAGACCTCGCGGATAGAACGGGATGAAGACCATTTTTTGATTACCATAAAGATTCCGGATCCACGCTATAATGCTAATAAGGTCCGTTATGAGACTATTCCATTGGGTATTATCGTTACAGACCATGCGGTTATAACGATTTGCCTCAGGGAGACCCAGATCTTTGAAGGGTTTATGGAGTCAAGAAATGCCAAACGTCTGCTTGAAGACCGCGTCCGGTTTGTATTTAGCCTTTTTCTCAGAATAGCAAGTGCCTATCTGAAGGATCTTCGGCTCATAGATAGATTGATAACTGAATATGAGGCAGAACTCCACCGGTCAGTCCGTAATAGAGAGCTGATAAAGCTCTTAGAAATCGAAAAGAGCCTGGTCTACTTCAATACCGCCCTTAGGGCCAATGATCTGGTCATAGCCCGGCTTCAGAGTGGTAGATATCTACCGATAGATGAAAAAAATGAAGATATCCTTGAAGATGCCCAGATCGAAAACCAGCAGGCCATAGAGATGGCCAAGATCTTCAGTGACATCTTGAGCGGGATGATGGATGCATATGCATCTGTAATCTCAAACAATCTTAATATAGTAATGAAGTTCTTGACCGCTGTAACCATAGTCCTTATGTTGCCTACCCTTATCACTGGCATCTATGGCATGAACGTCTCTATTCCTTATCAAAATTCTCCCTATATCTTTGCCGTAATAATGGGGGTGTCCTTTGTATTGTCCGGTTTGGTAGTCTATATCTTTATCAAAAAGAAGATGTTTTGAGGAGGCCTTTAGGTCCTCAATTATCCCCAGAGTCAAGACATAAACAGGAGGTAGCCGGAAACTCGTTGCCAAAAAGAACTTTACAAAAAATCCCCCATCGACCACAGCAAAGGACCTTTCCTGATAATTCTCTGGCATTAAGCCTTTATGGAGAGCGGGGGGGAAATCTCAAACTCATCGAAGATCTCCTTAAAGTCACTATCCATGTCAGAGGAAATCAGATCAACATCACCGGAGATCCGATAGATGTGGACCTTGCGGACAGCACATGCTCCCAACTCTATGATCTGTTAAAAGAGGGCTATCTTCTCCACCCAAATGACGTGGAGTTTGCCGTTCGTATCCTTAGCTCAGATCCGGGGATACACCTCAGAGACGTATTTCTCGATAGGCTGTGTATAAATCCGGGGAGGGGACATATTGCGCCAAAGAGCCTGGCCCAGAAGCTCTATGTTGAGGCCATAAGGACCCATGACATAGCCTTTGGCATTGGTCCTGCGGGGACTGGCAAGACCTACCTTGCTATGGCCATGGCCGTTTCTGCCTTGGTCAAGGAAGAGGTGGCCAGGATTATATTGGTCAGGCCAGCCGTTGAGGCAGGGGAAAAGCTTGGCTTCCTGCCAGGCGATCTTGCAGAAAAGGTTAATCCCTATCTGAGACCACTCTATGATGCCCTATATGACATGATGTCTTTTGAAAAGGTCTCGCGGCTCTTAGACCGTGGGGTCATAGAGATCGCCCCCCTTGCCTTCATGCGGGGCAGGACCCTGAACGATGCCTTTATTATCCTGGATGAGGCCCAAAATACCACCTCGGAACAGATGAAGATGTTTCTTACCAGGCTGGGCTATGATTCAAAGGCCGTAATTACCGGAGACGTCACGCAGATCGACCTTGCAGAGAAGCAGGTATCAGGTCTGCTCGAGGCCAGAAGAATCCTGCAGGATATAGATGGAATAGCCTTTGTAACCTTCACTAAACAGGACGTAGTAAGGCACAGGCTCGTGCGACAGATCATCCAGGCCTATGAGGAAAAGGGACGGAGTGTCTCTTCCAGAGATAAGGCACGAAAGGTATCATGCCAGCCCTGATCAGCTCAACTTACCCAGGTCCTCTGTCTCTACCCCGTCTTGTCCGCGTAGCCGGGATACTCCTGAGGGCCATAGGACGGCCTGATGCAGAGCTCAGCATCCTCTTGGTGGATGATGCCGAGATCAGCCATATCAATGAAGTCTGGTTGAAAAGGCCATATCCTACTAATGTCATCTCATTCGGACAACAGGAGGCCTATTCTCCCGAATCAGGGCTTGACTTGCTTGGCGATATAGTAATATCAGTAGATACTGCCAGACGTGAAGCAGCAGATGCAGGCATGAATCTGGAGCAGAGGCTTGATGCCCTTTTAGTACATGGTCTCCTCCATCTGCTCGGAGAAGACCATGAGCTGGGTCCAGCAGAAGCAGAACGTATGGCACGTAAGGAACAGGCATTATTGGATATCTTGTATAGGGAGAAGGTAATGGCAGATCTCTGTATCAATCTTGACCATGTAGCTGCGATCAGAGAGGCAATGGGGACCACAGAGCCAGATCCTGTTATAGCTGCAGGAATAGCCGAACTTGCTGGTGTAGATGGCATTGTAGTCCACTTATGGAGTGATCGTCGTCATATCCAGGACAGGGATGTCAGGTTACTCAGCCAGACTGTCAAGACCAGATTCATCCTGGAGGTGGCCGCAACAGAGGAGATGCTGAAGATTGCGTCTGAGATAGGGCCTGACATGGTAACTCTGGTATTGGAGCCTACCGATAGATCTGAGACTGGAGGGCAACTGAATGTACTGGGTCTTGAAGATCATCTGACCACATCTGTAAGCTGGCTGCATGATGCAGGGATAGCTGTAGGCCTTTCAGTTGATCCAGAACAGGCACAGATAGAGGCGGCAAAACGGACTGGGGCAGACTGCATAGAGATCTACACCGGGCGATATGCAGATGCCCATTCGACAGACAATAAAGAGTTTGAAGATATAGTTGCCATGGCAAGACTGGCCGCGGACATGGATCTGCAGGTCTATGCAGGTCACGGACTTGACTATCGCAATACAGCAAGGATTGCAGCAGTAAGTGATATAGCTGGTTTCAGTATAGGACGCTCCATAATGGCGCGGGCCGTTATTGTTGGGATGAAGACTGCCGTGAAAGAGATGCTTTCTCTTGTAAAAAAAGGCTATATAGAGTGAGTTTTTATGGTCCTTGGCCTCGGAATAGACCTTGTTCACATCCCCAGGATAGAAAGGGCCCTTGATCGTTGGGGGGAAAGATTTTTATCTAAGGTGTTTACCCATGAAGAGCTTAGCTACTGTCTGAGACATAAAAGGCCGGCTCAGACCTTGGCCATTCGTTTTGCGGCCAAAGAGGCCTGCTCCAAGGCCCTGGGCACAGGCATGAGATCCGGGGTGGCCTGGCGTCAAATGGCCATTACCCATGAGCCTTCAGGAAGGCCCATATTGCACCTCTCCGGCCCTGCTCTGGAGAGGGCCAAGGCCCTGGGGGCCAACTCCTGGCATGTAAGTCTCTCCCATGAAGGAGAATATGCCACTGCTGTAGTTATAATGAGTGACTAGGCAGAAATTCCGTAACTTCTCAATAAGTTCTGGCGTAACCGTTCGCGTCTCCGGCCAGCGGTAGCTTTTTTCAGGGTTTCAGTGCGGATTAATGGGCAGAGTGCCCTGATCTTGTGCATCAAGCGATGCTCCTGAAA
>JALTHV010000374.1 GCA_027004315.1 Deltaproteobacteria bacterium | reverse complement strand
ATGGAGTAGTGATTGAGAGCCTACAACATATCCCGCAAAGCCCAGGCAGATGGGAAGGCCGCCATTTCACCCAACATACCGCCACAAAAATGGTCCAGGGAGCACACTTGGCCTATAATCCCAGTCCAACCTCAACACATCGACTGTAAAGGCCGTGTAACGGGAGAGAACTAGAAAAAGTCGTTACCTTTCAGGAAGATCACCAGTTATGAAAAAGAATAAACCGAGGCAATACATCTTCTTATACAGACAAAGAGCAGATTAGGAGAGGAAAAGATATGAGACGAATAAATGTTGTCTTCAGTATCCTAGCACTGGCGTTTCTATGTGTTGCAGGGAATAGCTGGGCATCGCAGGTCAGCCTGTCGGCAAAGGCTATCAAGGCGGGAACACCCGTTACCATAAAAGGGACCATAGAACCCGGTCATGACCTGTTTGTGGTAGTCTGTTCGGACAAACTATTTAAGCCCTCTGATTCCATAGGATCCAAGGAAAGAGGCAAACTTGCTAAAAAATTCGGTGACACCGCCATCCCCCCCATCTACTATGTGATCACCAATGTCCCTGGTGAACTTGCTATCCCCATGAATCCGGCCAAGGGACAAATCAGCGGTCCATTTGCATTTCCCCCCTTCAAATACCATGTCCGGGTAAACAAGATCCTTCCATGGAATCGGATTCCAGACCAGGTAAAACCCATGCTGAGGCCAATTACCTCCAAAAAACAATGGGATTTCTTGATCTTCAATCACGAAAAAAAATTTGGCGTCAACACCATTACCAAGGAACGGTCCATCGGCGGTGGAAACGCCAGGATGATATTGTCAGATTATGACAAGCAGAAAGAGAATTGGAACAAGGGTGTTTCCCTGTCTCTTGACAAGAAGACCGGGGCATTCACGGTCAGGATGACCCCCTATAAAAACATTGCCCCTAACACCAAAATGGCCGTATATGTCAACGGGACAAAGACCGACACATTCACCATCCTGAAATCAGGTTATTATTTCAGCACCGCCTGCACATATATGAACCCGCTGTGGGTATTCCTGGGCGCCTTTATAATAGGGGTGCTGTTCGTCATCATGGGAGCCGCCGGAGGCTTGTTCACGGCCGCCTATCAAATTACGGTCCTTGGGACAAAGGGACCAATAGGGGTCAACGCGGCCAATACCATCAAACCCACAAACCTCTTTCTGACTTTCTGCTCTCCCCTGTCAGGCCTGATCACCTATGCGAAAGAAAAACGTTTTGCCTGGCCGGTGGCCATCTTCTTCGCCCTAGGTATCCTGATAGGCGCGTTCTGGATCGGTCCGGAATACTCGGCCAAATATCTGCCCATGAAGGCCTATAAATTCTACCTGGGTATCCTCTGTCTCCTCATAGGATTTAAGCTCTTCCATGAAAGCCTCCCCAGCACCATTGAGAAGAAAAAGGCCATGAAGGCCATTGTTCAAAAGTTTAACAAGGCCGTTCAGGAGGCCAAAAAGACGGGCAAGGCCGCAGAACTTGGCAAGGTCGAATTTGATAAATTCAATTTTGTCAAATTTAACATGCGCTTCTGGGGTGAGACATTCGTCGCCAGGCCCTTGATGATGCTCATAGGCGGCATACTTATGGGGGCGCTCGCCGCATCCTTTGGTGTGGGCGGAGGGTTCATGTTTATGCCGTTCATGACCTCTCTGGCAGGCTATCCCATGTATCTGGCTGTTCCCATCGCGCTCTCCGGGGCCTTCGCGACTTCAATAGGAGGTATCACAAAGTATTTCCTCATGGGATATTCACCTGACTGGATCATGGCGGCCTGCATCGCTGCCGGCGCGATAGGAGGAGGCATGGTTGGCCCGAAGATCCAGAAGAAACTCCCGGAAATCTTCTTGAAACGGATGCTGGCCCTGGCCCTCATTATTGTCTTCTTGAAGTACACAAACTGCCTGCCCTTTATGCGTTAGGCACAA
>JALTHV010000373.1 GCA_027004315.1 Deltaproteobacteria bacterium | reverse complement strand
CATCCTGCTCCTGCTCCTTGAATAATCTTAAAATTATCAGCAGTCTCGTAGGTTCTCTCTCCTCCATAGCTGAAATCTAAGAATATCCCAACTTTGTCACAGACGCCAACAGGGGTGCCTTCTATTATAATTGTCTTAGAATAAGAATCGTTGCTTATTGTCTTACTCACATGTCCGTCTTCATCGGCTCCTATTAATTTAAGACAATCTGGCCTGTCAGTATAAACATCTATAGAAGCTTGAGAAAACTTAGATGGATTCAAGAAAAGATTATATTTGAAATACATATTACCTGCTGTGCACCCCTGTCCAAGACACCTTGTTGTGCTGTATGCTTCAAAGCCATCTCTCCCTGACCTGCCATCCTGCATCATAACTAAATTAGCACAGTAAACATTACCTATGCAATTACCGCTTTTGATATTAAATGTCTTGCTTAAAGTGGTAGTATTAGAACCTAGTAGATAATCTACAGCACTCAATTTACAGAATCCATTTTGGCACTTTCCTCTTCCAAGTCCCGCAAGTTCGCAGCCTGTTCCATCAGGCAGAACCTCATGAGAACAATAAAGTCCAGAATATGCATATAGGGTTGCATGTAGAACAGAACCAGAAAGGTATACCTTGCTAAGGGACGTATCTACGTTCGGATTATCATCGAAATCGCTGCTGCCATCATAACTTGGAGTAACCTTAGGATCCACTATGCTATAATTAGAGACCATTATATTCATTGCATTTTGAGGTACCTTAGAAGAGAAATTAAAAGTCAGGTCCTTTCCTTTTCCTGTCTTTAACTCACTACTTGAGAATTTATCTATATCATATATACTCACCTTTTCATTGTGCTCCGAACCATTGTAATAGATAGTTATGTTAACCTCATCTCCAGCAGCGCCGTGGGCTTCCAAGGTCACCGTTGAGCCCTCGCATACAGAAATATTACCTGTATAAATGCCAGGGGAGACCCTGCTTATTTCGATTCCTCCCCCTTTGGCACAGCTTGACAATATATCTGCATAACTATCATCGCTTAGTTCTCCGGATGAAGACGAGAAGTTCACCACATAATACGCGCTTTCAGTTTTTGGTGCGGTGATAGGTAAAACCCCGTTTTTAACGTTTTTACTATTTGAATAAACAAAATAGGACACATCGGCTTTTGCAGTTACGTTATAATCGATATCTTTAGATGCAGATGCAGGTGCAGAAACAGCACAAACATCATTGGTACATGGATTTCCATCATCTGTACATTTTTGGCCTGCCTGCGTGCAGTTCCCTTTTGTTGGGCAGTTTGGATTGGTTAATATCCAGTTGCCTGCTGATGTGCACAATTCACAATTGTCATTTTGAGCTCCTGCAATATAGCAAACTCCATTTTTTTCACATGTACCCTCTGGAGAGTCACAACATCTGAAAGTGGGAAGACTCTTTTCATGGGCCCAGCAATAGGAGCAGAACGAATGAGGCGTCCCTTGCAAGCTCGGTGGCGTGCATGTATATTGTTTAGAGCAGTTGCATGGATCTGGCGGCGGGGTCGGCTTCTTAGTTAAGAGCAACCAGTTATTGTCTGTTGGCCTTGCCCTGAATGGAGCTGTTAGATTGCCTATTTCTGAACCGCTCATACCGGAGGTGCCGTAGGTAAAGGAAACAGTGCCATATTCATTAGTCACATTAACTACATAAATGTCTGGCAGAGCAAGTAAATAATTTCCATCAGAGGTTTGAATAACGCTCGAAATGAGGTTGCCGAAACTCAAATATGCTTGGCTGTCTTCAATATTTACTTTCTCCGCAGAGCCAGAGCAACTGATAAGTACATTATCGCCAGAAGTAAGAGAAACTGAAGACGATTTACATCCATACGTCCACTCAATTTCTTCGCTTGTGTAATTCAACTCAATTATTCTGGAATTGGATGTATCTGCAATAAGGACCAAGTAAGTACAATAAATAGGATAT
>JALTHV010000372.1 GCA_027004315.1 Deltaproteobacteria bacterium | reverse complement strand
CGCTGGCCCTGATGCCGGAGACACTATACTCTTTAAACTCCATGAGGGTGCTATTGTCCACTATGAGAGGTCAGAGGACGGGTGGTCCCTGATACACCTGTCTGCTAAAAAAAGGGGCTGGGTGGGAAAAAGGGCCGTAGAGCCTGTAATAGCTGATCTATAGGAATTTCACGTAACCATCCACATTCCCCCCGGCCAGCAGTAGCCTTTTGAAGGGTCTCAGGAGCATCGCTTGATGCACAGGATCAGGGCACTCTGCCGATTAATTCGCACTGAGACCCTTCAAAAGGCTACCGCTGGCCGGGGACGTGGACAGTTACAATTTCAATAGGTTCTTACAATATGCTAACATCTACATTTCAACATATTAAGGGTATCGGCTATAAGACTGAACTGGAACTATGGAACCGGGATATCCTTACCTGGAAACAGTGTATTGCCGCTATATCCAGACAGAGGGCCCCTTTTGAAGCCCCCTTTTCTATTTCTATCCTTTATGATTCAATCAAGGCCTATGAAAAAGGGGATATCGCCTTCTTTGCCAAGGACCTGCCAAAATCGGAATTCTATCGAATAGCCCTGGAGTTTCCAGAGGAAGTCCTCTTCCTGGATATTGAGACAACAGGACTCAGTCTTTATTACGACCAAATTACACTTGTAGGCTGGTCAATTGGAAAGCAATACGGTGTATATATCAACGGACAGGATGATACCATGTTGCGATCCGTCTTATCCCGAGCAAAGGTCATTGTGACCTTTAATGGCATCATGTTTGATCTGAAGTTTATCGATAAACACTTTGGTTCTCCTACTATACCCCCTGTACATCTTGATCTTCGTTATTTTGCCAAGCGTGTCGGCCTGTCAGGGGGGCAGAAAAAGATTGAAAGAAAAACTGGATTTAAGAGGCAATCAGATATTGAAGACATGTTGGGCGAGGTTGCCCCCATCCTCTGGCATAGATACAGGAAAGGTGACCAGGACGCCTTGAGAAGATTGATAGAATACAATCATGCCGATATAGAGGGCATGAAGTGGATTCTTGATATATGCATAAGGCGGTATTTTAGAAAGAACAATATCCCAGTAAAAGTTCAAAGAAGTCCAGCCTTTACTGGAATGACAAGTAACTTCTCAATAAGTCCTGGCGTAACCGTTCGCGTCTCCGGCCAACGGTAGCTTTTTTCAGGGTTTCAGTGCGGATTAATGGGCAGAGTGCTCTGATCTTGTGCATCAAGCGATGCTCCTGAAACCCTGAAAAAAGCTACCGCTGGCCGGGGGGAATATGATCGGTTACCAAAAATGATGCCCCAACTTATTGAGAAGTTACAATGACAAGTAGTAGCTTCTCAATAAGTCCATGCATGAGCCACAAAAAAGACTCCTATAGATTAAAGAAACAGAAAAACAGGTCAGACAGGATTAACAGGATATATTTGAATATTTCTCCCTTTCCGGCCTCCGGCCCCGCTTCCAGGCCGGAGGCCGGAAAGGGAGAAAGCACAATCCCGCAATGGCCCGCCTGCCTTGCCTGGCACTGGCGGGCAAGTTGGTATTCCAGCCTTGGTATTTTCACAGTTTCATCCGGGAACTGTGAAAGGGAAAATCCGGTAAATCCTGTATATCCTGTCTAATTGGCAATATGAAAACGAGCTCAGATCGCACAGTTTTATTGAGAAGTTACAATGACAAGTACAATTAACTGGGCAAAAAGAAGACCTCATGGCCTCACTTCGACCAAAGTTTTCATCCCTTGGTCTGCAGACCTCTGATTACGTAAACGATCACAGGGTGTCTCTTCGGCTGCCCACGAGGTGATTCATCAATAGCCTAAGAGTAAACGATTATTCGCTTCTTATAGGTCTCTCGGACCAAGGCCATATCATTTATAAATTGCTCGAGTTCAGAGATGGTCAATAGTTGTTGACTGTCGCATAGGGCTGCCCCTGGGTCTGGATGGCATTCGAGCAA
>JALTHV010000371.1 GCA_027004315.1 Deltaproteobacteria bacterium | reverse complement strand
TCGGTAAAATTATATGCAAATGATATTTTTAACAAACATTATGAAGAGAAGTTTGGTTATCCAATGCCAGGTAGAACTATAGGAGCAAGCATGCAGATAGATTTTAATGGATTTTAAGTTTGACAGCTTCTAACCGTTGTAACTGTTCACATTCCCCCCCGGCCAGCGCTAGCCTTTTGAAGGGTTTCAGGAGCATCGCTTGATGCACAAGATCAGGGCACTCTGCCTATTAATCCGCACTGAAACCCTTCAAAAGGCTAGCGCTGGCCGGGGATATGGACGGTTGAGGGGGTGTGAACGGTTAGGGGTTAAGTCTTTGGCTGATGGTTTAAACCTGGGGTCTCTTTTTCTCTGCATCATGATATCTCCACTTGACAATCGTTGTTCCTTAATATATATAGCTTGGAATATTTTAATAAAATAGTCCAGAATTATGTACCTCAACAGATAATCCGGGATAACATATATAGTAACTGATCATGGGGTAGTCGTGACCAGTTACTATATCTCTATAGCTCCTTAATATTATCGGATGGAAGACCTAATGCGAAAAAAGTGCCTGATATTTTTGATCCTGTTTGTCTTTCTCTCTTCTGCAGCCCTTGCAAAAACGCCATCCAGGCTCAGGACAGATATAAGATATAGATGGGAATATGAAAACAATTTCAATCAAAAATTTTATGGAAAAAATCCCCCTAAGGGTAATGCCGATGATGGATTCCTGCTGCAGAGGATTCGCCTGGTCTTTGACTCCTATCTGCACAAGAATATACATCTATCAATAGGATTGCAAGATTCCAGGGCCTACGATGTAGCCCTACCGAATGATGCCTTTTACAACTCCAGGCTGGGGCTTGAGCACAATCCCAATAAAGACTATTGGGAGCCCTTTGATACCTATATTGAGCTAAAAAGGCTCTTCGGCCAAAGACTCAGTCTCAAGATAGGGAGGCAGCGCATAGCCTATGGAGACAAGAGGGTCTTTGGCCCTGGGGAATGGGGAAATACAGGGAGATATGTCTGGGATGCGGCCAAGCTATCATATAGGTTTGGAGACAACTTTATAGACACCTTCTATGGCAAAAATATCATCCATGACCCCAAAAAAATCAGCCTCGGTCACCGCCACTTTTTTGCATGTATGGCTATCTACAGCCACTTTCTTGTCCCTATAGGAGACAGGAAGATCTATCTGGAACCTTTTTGGGTCAGGAAGTATGATCACCACCACAACTTTAAAGATGAAGGCAGGTCCTTTGGCGATTTCAGTTCCAACTATTATGGCCTGAGGGACTATGCCAAGGTCTTTCCTGGATTTGACTATGACTTCACCTTTGTCTGGCAGACAGGCCACTGGGGTCATGACAACCTGAAGGCCTATGGCTACCACATCCTGTTCGGCTATAGGCTGAAGGCCATTCCTTCGAGGCCCCGGCTTAGTGTAGAGTTTTCCTATGCCTCAGGAGACAATAATCCCAGGGACAGAAAACGGGGTACCTTTGACGGGGTCTTTGGTGCCAGAGACAAGATGTATGGCCGAATGAACCTGATGGACTGGAAGAATCTACAGGATATACAGGTCAATCTGGAGACCCGGCCTCTCAATAGGCTCAGTCTAAAGGCAGAGGTACACAAGTTTTGGCTGGCAGCGAATAGAGATGCCTGGTACCTGAACCAAAAGGTCTATAGAGACAGGACAGGACAGGCAGGGAAAAGGCTTGGCACAGAATTCGACTTAGTAGGGAAATACATTACTCCCTTCAAGGGCCTGGAGGTCCAGTTTGGCTATGCCCACTTCTGGCCTGGGAAATTTGTCAGGAGGATGGCCGACGATGTAAATGCCAACTGGTGCTTCTTCCAGCTCCACTACCGATTTTCTACATCTTTATAATGGTGACCGACGCGAAGAAGCACTCTGTATCGGGGTAACTGTTCAGTAACTGTTCACATTCCCCCCGGCCAGTGGTAGCATTT
>JALTHV010000370.1 GCA_027004315.1 Deltaproteobacteria bacterium | reverse complement strand
CTCTAGCAGCTCCACATTATGGGCCTCTTCGTTAATGAGCATATCCCCTATATTTGGATGGACAAGTATATCTATGCCAGCACTATCGGTATGTCTTGCCTCACTCTGTATCCGACGAAATATTTCATAACATAGTGTCCGTCTGGATTTGAGTTCTCCTGAGCCATCACAGTATAGGCAGGATTCACATAACAAGTGGTTCAAGCCCTCCCTGTCCCTCTTTCGCGTCATCTGGATAAGCCCGAGTTCTGATATACGTAGAATATTGGTCTTGCACCTGTCTCTTTTTAATGCCTCTTTGAGCGTGTTAAAGACCAGTTCTCTGTTCCCAGAGTCTTCCATGTCTATAAAATCGATAATGATCAGACCCCCCGTGTTCCTGAGACGCAGTTGATAGGCGATCTCCTTGGCTGCCTCAAGGTTTGTCTTCAGAATAGTGTCCTCCAGGCAGTGCTTTCCTATGAATTTGCCGGTGTTGACATCTATAGCTATGAGTGCCTCTGTGCTCTCTATAACTATGTATCCCCCAGACTTGAGCCATACTTTTTTACGCATGGCCCGTGACATCTCCACCTCTATGCCAAAGGCATCAAAGATGGGTATCGAATCTTCATAGAGTTCAACACAGGGCCTGAGGTGGGGGGCAAATGTCTCTATAAAGGCCAGGATGCGCTCATAGGAAGGCCTTGAGTCTATTATCAGCCTCTTTACATTACAGGTAAACAGGTCCCGTACTGCCCTCAGAGTAATATCCAGATCCTTATAGACAAGGCTCGGGGGATGGAGATTTTCTGCCTTTTTTTGAATAGTTGCCCAGAGATGAAGGAGAAATTTCATTTCGGCCCGAATATTTGCTGGGGTAAGGCCCTCGCAGGCCGTCCTGGCTATGAATCCAATACCCTTTGGACGAAGAGAATCTATCACCTGCTTCAGGCGCTGGCGCTCAGATTCATCTCTAATCCTCCTGGAAATTCCCAGGTGATTCATGGTTGGCATGAGTACCAGATTTCGTCCTGGAATGGAGATATGAGAGGTGACCTTGGCACCCTTGCTACCCAAAGGTCCCCTGGTTACCTGGACAAGGATCTCCTGGCCCTCGTGTATCAGGTCCTCTATCTGGAATGGAGGCGGGCTATAGGGGAGAGGATGCCCTTCATCTGCACACATAGGGGATGTCCCGATCTCATCGTAGTCAGCCTTCCCAAAGATCGCCTCAAACTCCGAGAGGTGGTCATAGACATCTCTCACATAGAGGAAGGCCGTGCGTTCAAGCCCGATATCTACAAAGGCCGCCTGCATCCCCGGGAGCACCCTTACTACCCGTCCCTTGTAGATATTTCCCACATATCCCTGTTCAGCCGCCCGCTCTACATGGAATTCCACCACGGAGTCATTCTCCATCAGGGCGACCCTTGTCTCCCAGGGGGCTGCGTTGATAATGAGTTCGGCATGCATAGGGCAAAAAAGGCTATTCGTATTTACGGACAAGGACGTGTCTACGCCCCATATTATCTGTGGGACTTACTACTCCTTCATGCTCCATCTCTTCTATCATCCTGGCTGCCCGGTTATATCCCACACGCAGCCGGCGTTGGAGCATGGATATTGAGGCCTGGCCGGTCTGCGTGATAATTTCGACGGCCTCATCGTACTTTTCATCTGCTGACTCCCCAGGACCTGGAGTCTCAGTAGAGTCCTCTCCAGGTATGGCCTCAATGACATGGGGATCATAATTTGGTTCACCCTGGGCCTTGAGGAATTCTACTACACGGCCTATCTCCCTCTCAGAGACATAGGCCCCATGGATACGTCTCAGATCGGAAGATCCTGGGGGCAAAAAGAGCATATCACCCATTCCCAGCAACCTCTCCGCCCCCATTACGTCCAATATAGTCCGGGAATCTACCTTGGATGAGACCTTAAAGGAGATCCTGGCCGGGAAATTTGCCTTTATGAGGCCTGTAAGCACGTCCACCGATGGCCTCTGGGTAGCCACAATAAGATATATCCCCGCGGCCCTGGCCATCTGGGCAAGTCGTGCAATGGCTGCCTCCACCTCTTTGGAGGATACCATCATCAGGTCTGCCAGCTCATCTATAATAATTACCAGATATGGGATGGGTTCCTCGGCAGTCTTGTTGTATCCCTGGAGCTTCCTTGCATGGGCCTCTTCAAGGAGCTGGTAGCGGCGCTCCATCTCCATCACTGCCCACCTCAATGCCCTGGTGGCCTCTTTAGGCTCACTTACTACCGGATGCAAGAGGTGTGGAATTCCATCATACAGAGAGAGTTCTATCCTCTTGGGATCTATCATGAGGAGCCTCAGACTGTCTGGGTGATGGCTATAGAGGAGAGAGCAGATCATGGCGTTCAGCCCTACGCTCTTCCCAGTACCTGTTGCCCCTGCGATCAGCAGGTGAGGCATCTCGGCAAGGTCAGTAACTACAGGTTGTCCAACAATATCCTGGCCGAGAGTCAAGAGAAGCCTGTCTCTGCCCTTTTGAAAGACATCACTTGCAAGTATCTCCTTTAAATAGACTATCTGTCTAGTGGTATTTGCCAGCTCGATGCCGATAACTGCCTTGCCGGGAATCGGGGCAACTATTCGGACACTATGGGTCTTGAGGGCCAGGGCCAGGTCGTCTGCAAGAGAGGCCACTTTGTTGATCTTGATCCCTGGTGCGGGAGAAAATTCGTACATTGTAACCACGGGTCCAGGACAGATCTCTACGACGCTCCCAGCGACCCCAAAGTCGAGGAGCTTCTGTTCCAATGCCCTGGCGTTGGCGAGATAGACCTCCCTGTCAACCTTTACACTCTCTTCCGGGGGATCATCCAGGAAATCCAGAGACGGTAGAGAAAAGTCGCCTGCAACCGGGGTTATCTGAAAGTCTGGTTGCTTCTTCCCTCCGCTATCATGCATCTTTTTATTTGCAGTCCTTCGAGACTCGACAATCTTTGGCACATCCGGTGCCTGGTCCCCTTTATGGATATCCATTGTCGAGACCGTCCTCACGTCCTGTCTGACAGGGCCTCGATGCCTGACCCATTGTAAAATTCCCCGCCTTTTGATTGAAGAAATGGCTGACATGGCCCCTGCCAAGGAAAAAGGGGTTGCGGCCATAAGCCCAGAGATGAACAGGACTACCCCGAACAGTATGGTTCCCCACCTTCCGACCCACTTGATGAGAAAATCAGTAGCAAGGAGGCCTATAATTCCGCCGACATTGCCATCAGGTCTGACCGTATGCCATCCTCCCGGAGTAGCCAATAGGGCAAGGCCTATGCTTGTGGCCAGGAGTATGGCTGTCCAGCCGGAGATCAACCATGAGACCGGGGGGAATCGATTCCAGGTTGAATGGATAAGGGGCCAGGCCATGGCTGCAAGGATCAGGGGGATCCACCAGGAGGCAAGCCCCAGTATGTCCATAAGAAAGGCCGCAAAATGGGCTCCTATAGGCCCCATCCAATTACTGGAACCTCTGAGTACATAGTGGTCAAGGGAAGGGTCTGCGGGAGAATAGCTCAGCAGTGCAGTAGTCACAAATACTGCACCTGCCAGCGAAAAAAGCCCTGATATCTCCTGGTAGAAGGACCTTTTTTGATCTGGATTGTCGTCCTTGATTTTGGTCTTAGTGGACATCCTTAACCTTTTTCAATATCCCTTCATCATTTCATGACCGTTCACGTCCCCGGCCAGCGGTAGCCTTTTTCAGGGTTTCAGGAGCATCGCATGATGCACAAGACCAGGGCACTCTGCCCATTAATCCGCACTGAAACCCTTCAAAAGGCTACCGCTGGCCGGGGGGATGTAAATGGTTACATCATTTTTGCCACAGAAGGAAATCTACTGAGATCAGTATGGGGGAGAAAGAGGGCCCCTGTCAACTGGCTCATAAAGTCTCCTCGCACATTCATCTCGAGATAAGTGATCTTGTTGCGGATCTCCTCTACCTCTTCCCTGGCCTTTCTCCACCTGAGGGCCTCAACCGCCCCCTTACCCGCGGCATTTCCCAGGCCCTTAAAGCGCTCAATAGGTATATCGGGCAGCATCCCAATCGTTATGGCCTTTTGAGGATCTATGTAATTACCAAAGGCCCCTGCGATATAAAAGCTATCGATGTCCTCAAACCCTATCCCAACGTTCTGGACCACTACACTCAATATAGTATACATGGCCCCCTTTGAGCGGATCAGGTTCTTTATATCGCTCTGGCTGAGATAGACAGGTTTCCCTGCGCCAGTCTCTTCTATCCCTGCAACCACATAGACCCACTCTCCACCTATCTGCTGCATCCTGGACCTGTCCCGGTCTCTAAGCAACTTTCCTGTGGGATCAACAAGCCCTGCCACAAACATGGCTGCCAGGAGATCTATTATAGCTGAACCACACAGGCCTTTAGGGGCCTTGTTGCCTATGGTATGATACACTACGGTTAAATTGTTCCGATCTATGGTTACCCTCTCTATGGCCCCCGGCTGTGCCCTCATGCCACAGGAGAGGATTCCTCCCTCCAGGGCCGGACCGGCTGCCCCCGCGCAGGCCACAAGCCAGTCCCTGTTCCCCAAAATCACCTCTGCATTGGTGCCGACATCCACGAGCATGGAGATCTCTTCCCTGAGGTGCATCCCTGAAGTCAGGATACCTGCCAGGAGATCTCCCCCAAAGTAGCTCCCGACGTTTGGAAAGCAATAGAGCAGGGCCTGAGGATGGACATCTATCCCTATCTCTTTGGGCCGGATCATATCAAAAGAGTTGACCACAGGTATATAGGGCTCTCTACAGATATAGACTGGATCAAGACCCAGGAAAAAATGACACATGGTGGTATTGCCGGCCGCAGTGATAAAGAATATATCTTCTGGTCTCAGCCCTTTCCCTGCAGTAATTTCCTGTATAGAGGAGTTAAAGAGGTCAATGAGTTCGGTCTGTAGTATCTCCAGGCCGTTATTCCGGCCAGCAAAGAGGATCCTTTCCAGTATGTCCTCCCCATGGACCCTCTGCGGGTTGGTCTTTGATATAGTGGAGATAACCTTTCCTGAGATAAGATCCACCAGGTAGAAGACCAGGGTGGTGCTCCCAATATCCACGGCCAGTCCGTAAGGCCGTAAAGACCTACCTGCGGTGCTGACCTGTGCAAGCTCCCAGCCGAATGGCCCATCCAGGACCAGTGTCTCCACCTTGTACCCAGAAATAGGGAGTATATCGGGCAGGCCCCTGCAGATATCCAGAGAAAGCCATGGCGACTGCCCCAGAGAATCTTTCAGGGCCGATCTTATGCGGGATTCATGACTGCGGTTATCATCCAATGTGGGTTTGGGGAGATCCAGAGTAATAGTACGGGCTACGGGGTCAAAACGGTCCATATCAAAGCCTCCCGCATAGCTCGGATCTTACCCAACAGTGATCCCAGGCGGTCAGCAGGTCATTACAGGGTCTTGATTGTAGACGAACCCGTCTGCTCCTGCAGATAGCAACAGACCGGCCTCGAAACCCCCCAAAAGGCAATCTGTTGTAAGGCAGGTATCGTGTAGCATGTCTTGCTAATGTCTTTCCCACTCGTCCTGCCCTGGGGTCACATCAATAGTAAGGGAACTTGCATCCGGATCAGGACCGGCATTTCTATATCTATATTTAGCACAATCCCTTTCGACCCGGTGCATTATTTTGTGGACACGCCATGTCAGATAACCACCAACAGCCGCAAAGACCAGCAATGCAGCTAGGAATATGGGTAACGCCAAGAAAAAGGCAGCCAAGGCAAACAAGACCGCCCCTAGCATGGTCAATGGAGAGATATTTCTGGATCTATAGTATCTTCTATTATAACGCATCATCTTGATCCTTATTCAAATAGAAAAGCCCTATTCACAGGTAAATTCCAAATCCACCTTTTTAGATTCTTTTGAGTTATAACAGAGGAGCCTTTTTAAACAGAGAAAAGAGTCAATATCCATTTCCTCAAACCTTATCCCCATTCCCTTCTCATCTGTGCGGCTCACCCGTCCTTTAATAAAGAGCACAACTCTAGAATTGCTGTCCCTGACATACAACTCGATATCACAGAGAGTACCTACGGGAAATTTCCTGTTGCTATAACAATAAACACTCTTCAG
>JALTHV010000369.1 GCA_027004315.1 Deltaproteobacteria bacterium | reverse complement strand
GCAAGATATCTCAGACAGGCCGCAAGGCTCAACCCGGGCAACGCAGTCCTTGCCACCCTCACTGCCAGGATGCTCTACCAGGGCAACCGAACTGATGCAGCGATTGTCTATCTGAAATCCATTATTCAGGACACCCGTAACTCAATCCTGAGAAAGAGATTGATAAAGAGATTACAGGCATTGGAGGCAATTGGCTTTTTGGAAAGGACCGTTGCTGCCTATGTCAAAAAGACAGGCAGTCTGCCCAGATCCCTGGAGGATTTGGTATCAGCCGGCATTATTGAGAGATTACCTGAGGACCCCTATGGAGGCACTTTTTTTCTGGGTACTGACGGCAGGGTTCATACTACCAGCAATATGGCCGAGAGATGGAAAGAAAATGGGCACAATAGCCATCAAGACCACTGATCTGAGCAAGACATACAAAAAGGGGCTTAGGCATCAGAGCATAGAGGCACTGACCGGTCTGGACCTGGAGGTCAGGAGGGGAGAGGTCTTCGGATTCATAGGCAGTAATGGGGCCGGCAAGAGCACTACCATAAAGATACTGATGGGGTTGCTAAGACCTACAGGCGGAGAGGCATGGCTGATGGGCCAGCCGATCTCCAGCTATAAAGTCCGCCATAAAGTGGGTTATCTACCTGAGCATCCAAGGTTCTATGACTATCTGACACCAAGGGAGTTCTTAAGGCTTGTCGGGACAATACACAGGATGGATAATAAAAAAATAGGTGCTCGGGCAGATGAGCTGCTTGGATTGTTATCACTGCAACATGTTGCCAACAGGCAGATAAAGGGATTTTCCAAGGGGATGGTCCAGAGAATGGGAATTGCCGCGGCACTGTTTGGTGACCCTGATCTCTTGGTATTGGATGAGCCTATGAGCGGTCTCGATCCCCTTGGGCGGCATCTGGTCGCCGGGATCATTCGCAACCTTCAGCAGCAAGGCAAGACCGTCTTTTTCAGTACCCATATCATCCCTGATATTGAGACCCTATGCGACCGTGTAGGGATTATAGTAAAAGGCCGTCTGCGATACACAGGTTCTATAGAGAAGGCCCTCTATCCGCCAGGGAACAGATTGGAATTGACATTTCGATTGCCAGTATCCAAAATAGAAAAAATAGAGACGCCGGCTGTCTGGCAAAAGGGGGGATTGACCCGGGTTGAGATCGAGGAAGAAGAGGCGCCTAAGATCATTACAGACATCCTGGAGTCAAAAGGGGCTATTGTCAATCTGGAACCGAAAAAGAGGTCGCTGGAGGAACTGTTTCTACGTATTGCCGGCAGAGAAGGGGATGGATGACTCCAGCCATATAGAAGACAATTCAATGTTCCAGTGGGTGCATCTCGTTTTTGTTGATAAGCACAAAAAACTTCAAAGTAAGTCATTTAATACTTGACAGACCTACCTGATTTTGTCATAATCTCTTTATCCTTATAATGGAGGTTATGGCTATGGACAAAAAAGAATTTTGCGAATTTTATGAACAACTTCTCAAGGCTCAGTTATCTGTTGTTCGACAGTTTTCTGGTCAAGCAACCAAAAGGAGAAGAACAGCACGCAAAGGTAGGTCTCAAATAGACCTTACAGAGGACATACTCAAGTCAGCTGACCGGCCACTGCATGTCACGGAGATCATCAAAAAAGCAAAGGAACAATTTGATGCCCCGATTCCGCAGCCCTTGAGGCTATCCCCGGCCTATCTGATTCCAAGCGTAAAAGGCTTTATCGAGATCTGCGAAGTTCTCTTTTTCAAGGTCAAATTCAGAAGGTCATACAACGTAACTTCTCAATAAGTTCTGGCGTAACCGTTCGCATCTCCGGCCAGCGGTAGCTTTTTTCAGGGTTATAGTTTAACATTATTCTCTTTTTCAAATTTTTCACCTCACTTGGTAGCCTTCGAGACTGACTGTATCATTTTGACCAATTGACCAATAATCCGATTATAGGCAACATCCAACTGTTTCACGGCTTC
>JALTHV010000368.1:4627-6131 GCA_027004315.1 Deltaproteobacteria bacterium | reverse complement strand
AGATGTCCCCTGCGTCCGTCCCATAACGGTTCACATTCCCTCGGGGACGTAAACAATTATTCCGCCTCTGTGCTATTTCTCTAATTATTCTTCATAGGTGATGCATTTGGCAGGGCAGAAGGCAATCGCTTTTTCAATGCATGCCTCATCACCACCCTCGGGTTTGATAACATAGGCATGACCGGCCGCTTCGTCAAAGGCAAATATATCCGGGCAGAGCTCAACACAGGATTCGCAGGCCATGCACTCATAAGTATCGATTACAACTTGTTTAGCCATTTTGTTACTCCTTTAATTATCTCTAGGGTAGACGGCCATAGCCATACCCCAGTGAACGGCGATGCGATCTTTACGTAGTAGTCCCTGGAGTATCTTCAAACCTTCATACCGGAGAGCTGCAAGCTCTAAGCCCAGTCTTCATCAGGATGGTGATAGCCTCTTTGCGTGAGACAAAGACTTTTTGCGAGGACATCAACATTCATGTGTCTCTCCTTTCGATTTGAACAAAAGGGATCTCACGAACAAATGCTGCCTGGGGCTATCGGTGAATTCCTGGGTAAACAGCGAAAAACTTGTCTCCCGAATGCAACTGCCCCTGAATATATCTTGCGTAAATGTAATAAAAGCTGTCTTAATTGCATTGTATTCATCATGCCAGAGCCCATTAACTGCCTCCAGTTCGCGTAGTAACTCATATTTCAATTCCATTCTGCCGGCATTAAGGGAATTCTCGGCCCCAATCAATCTGTCAGAAAGGCATGAGAGATAGTTAGATGAAGATATTGTAATTGGGTAAGAAAGAGGTCTCAATAATGGCTGGATCTTCCTGAGTCTATCAAAGTTACCGTATTTTATACCGTTCACTTGCCTGGGATATCAAGGGACTTTATGGGAAACAATATTTAATGAAATCAAGTGATTTGGGACTTTATGGGAAAGTATGGGACTATATAGTGGCGGAGAGGGTGGGATTCGAACCCACGGTACACCTTTTTGGGCGTACAGACGATTTCGAGTCGCCCCCGTTATGGCCACTTCGGTACCTCTCCACAGATTCAGATCTTCCCTTCCTGCCTCCCCTTGCGCCTTTCCTGAAAAAAATTCTGAATGAGCGCCTTGCACTTCGCACCAAGTACGCCTTGGTCTACCACTAGACAATGATTTAACCTTGGGTCTTGAATAAGGTTAAATACTGTACCACAGGCCCCGGCCTTGGGGTCCTCTATGCCATATACCAGCCGTTTGATCCTGGCAAGGACTATAGCCCCTGCACACATAGGGCATGGTTCCAATGTAACATACAGTGTAGCTCCAGTCAGCCTGTAATTACCTATCTTTTTGGCACCCTGTCTCAGGACCAGAATCTCCGCATGTGCAGTGGGATCACATTGCCTGATAGGCATATTACATGCCTTGGCCAGTATTTGGCCCATTCCATCCACAAGGACCGCACCTACCGGCACCTCACCGTGCCTTGCCGCCATCCTCGCCTGTTCAATGGCCA
>JALTHV010000368.1:0-4527 GCA_027004315.1 Deltaproteobacteria bacterium | reverse complement strand
ACAGGATGGGGTGTGAACGGTTACATACCAAAATTGAAATCCTGATTATACTGGATTATTTCTCAGATTTTCTGCTATCTGTTGCCTTATCTCTTCTGTAATAATGCCCTGTCTTTTTCGACTAGCCCCATCTACCTCCACGACATCTGAGATAAATATCCTCACCCGCCTGCCGTAACTGATACAGTATTTACCCCGCGGCATAATCTCCTGTGTACCCACAATAGTGATAGGGATGATGGGAATACCTGCCCGGGCAGCCAGAAGCACGGCACCCCTGCCAAATGGTCCAAGCTTTCCATCCCTACTCCTTGTACCCTCCGGATAGACAACAAGAGACAGTCCGGAACGGAACAGGGCGATAATCGAATCAATATCTCTTAGTATATTACTTGGGTGCCTTCGATCTACACAGATAAATCTTAGCCGGCGCATAATATGACTGTAAATGGGAACCCGGAACATCTCTTTCTTACTGATAAAAGTCACGGGAACTGGCAGGATAGCACAGAGCACAAACGAGTCAAACCAACTTTGATGGTTGGCTACAAAGATATATGTCTGATCGCGGCAGATATTTTTCAGCCCATCTACCTTCACTTTGACTCCTGCCAGATCAAGGAGTACTGAGGTAGCAGCATGCAGGACCCATCCGTTGCGCAGGCGCGCAGGCAACACTGTAACCAGTGCTGTAAAGCAGAGGCCCTCCATAAACGTAATCATCCACCACAATATAGTAACGGACAGGTCTTTACAAGATATGATTTTCATCTCACCAAGTTACAAATTCATTTTGTAACTTCTCAATAAATTGGGCCAGATTACATCTTGCCCTGGCTTATTGAGAAGTTGTTCATTTTTGAGTTTCTTGAGCAGGTAGTATAATATGGATATATAGATCTCCTTTATGATCTCGTTATAGTGAAAATAAGATCTAGCTAACAGCCTGCAACTTAATAGAGAGGCCATAACTTCTCAATAAGCTGGAGTAGATTATATTTTGCGACTATGCACTGGATTCCTGCGAAGACCGGAATCCAGACATCTTGAGAGAATTATCTTGAATTTTACACAGAGCTGATATGCCGATTCCTGAGATACTGCACAGCTTCTTGCTGGATCTAAAGGCCTGGTTCAGGACAAAGCGGCTATTGATCCTGGCCATACCTACAGGCATTATTGCAGGACTCGGCTCGGTAATATTTTTTACATTACTGGATTTATCCCATATATTCTTTCTGGACTACCTCACTGGTTACAGGACCGTATATCCTGGTGGAGAACATCCCATATTGGAACTGGGATCTACTGCCCGACCCTTAATACGGTGGATGCTGGTCGTAGTGCCAACCATTGGTGGAATCCTCTCCGGTTGGCTGATATACACCTTTGCACCAGAGGCGGAAGGGCATGGCACCGATGCCCCAATCGAGGCCTATCATTTCAAAAATGCGATTATCCGGGGCCGGGTACCCTTTATAAAGATTATATCATCGGCCCTCACCATTGGTTCAGGTGGTTCAGGTGGCCGTGAAGGCCCTATTGCACAGATAGGCGCCAGCTTTGGTTCTATTATAGCCCAAAAAATGGGGCTGAGCGAGCAGGAAAGACGCATTCTCATGATGGCAGGGATGAGCGCAGGGATCGGCTCCATATTCCATGCCCCCATGGCAGGGGCAATCTTTGCTGCCGAGATCCTCTACCGGGACATAGATATGGAGTATGAACTCCTGGTCCCCTCTGCCATAACCTCTGTCATAGCCTACTGTGTATTTTCCCTGTTTTTCGGCTTTAGCTCCCTATTTCTGACTCCTTCCATCAGTTTTGTAAATGCCAGAGAGATCTTCCCATATACTATCCTTGCAGTAGTCTTGGCCCTGGTTGCCAATATCTATGCCAGAATCTTTTACGGTGTAAGAGATGCCTTCCGCAGGCTGCCTATCAAACCGCACTTCAAGCCAGCAATAGGTGGCTTGCTCACAGGTCTTATAGGTTATTTCATTCCTGCATCCCTGTACACAGGTTATGGTATAGTCCAGGAGGCCCTGTACGGCAAACTCCTTATGGGCTTTCTATTGGCAGTGGCTGCTGCAAAGATCCTGACAACCGCCTTTAGCATTGCATCTGGTGGAAGCGGTGGCGTATTTGGCCCTTCGGTGGTGATTGGAGGGGCCATTGGAGGGGCGACGGGCCTGTTCCTCCAGAAACTATGGCCCGGTCTGGTACCAGATCCCGGGGCCTACGTCATCGTGGGCATGGCTGGATTTTTTGCCTCTGCGGCCAGCACTCCCTTTTCCACGATAATAATGGTGAGCGAGATGACTGGGAATTACGAGTTGCTGCTCCCTGCAGTATGGGTATCCACCCTTGCCTTTCTCTTCCGGGGCAAAAAGGGAATCTACGAAAAGCAACTCACAACCCGGCAAAATTCCCCTGTACACCATGGAGATTTTCTGTTGGGAGTCCTTTCCAGACTCACAGTACATGAGACCTTAAAGAAGTATAAGTCATCTCAATTTAAGCCTATAGATCAGGATGCATCTCTACCGGAACTGATCAGACATGTTTCGGGATTTCCTCACCGTACCTTTCCTGTAGTAGATCACAAAGGCAGGTATCTGGGCGTAATAACAGGCATTAAGATAAGGAATGCAATTGTAACAAAGGGTCTTACATCAGGGATGAAGGCCTCTGACCTCCTGGAACCGAGAGGAACTGTCTATTCATGGCAGCCACTCAGCACTGTCCTTGCCCAGATGTCGGCCGAAGGGTCAGACGAAGTAGTAGTCCTCTCTGGCAGTGGCACCCAAAAGACTGTAGCAGGAGTATTGAGCCGCTCGGACATTCTCAGGGCCTATGACGAGATGATATAGCCAGATTCATCTTGTCCAGACGCAAATGCTGACTTGGCTGAATGCCCTATAGATGTTATTTTCCAACATGTATGATGGAGGGCAAATGCCATGACAGATATACACGGACAAGAGGTCCTGGTCCTAGACTTTGGCTCTCAGACCACGCAGCTCATAGCCAGGAGGGTCCGGGAGGCCAGGGTCTATTGTGAGATACATCCCTATAATATCCCTGTTGATAAGATAGAACAGATAGGCCCAAGGGGAATTATCCTCTCGGGCGGGCCTGCAAGTGTATATGATGAAGGTGCTCCGACTGTCTCTCCCCTCTTATTTGGACTTGGGATACCAATTCTGGGCATCTGTTACGGCATGCAGCTCATTACATACCTCTTTAAGGGCAAGGTAGAACGGAGCCAGCAGAGGGAATATGGTCCGGCCCGGCTCTCAATTGACGATCCGGATGGACTATTTCATGGGCTTACCCCTGATCCTGCTACCCATCAGGTCTGGATGAGCCATGGTGACAAGATCAATGCCCTGCCCAGGGACTTCATTGGCATGGCCCACAGTGAGTCCTGTCCTGTAGCGGCCATGCGTCACAAGACACTGCCCATATTTGCCGTCCAGTTCCATCCAGAGGTAGTCCATACAGAGATAGGGAGAGATGTACTGTCTAATTTCCTCTTTCAGATCTGCGGCTGTATGCCTTCCTGGGACATGCGCTCCTTTGTAAAGAGGACTATTGCGGATATACAGGCAAGGGTCGGGTCAGGCAGGATAATAGGCGCCATTTCAGGCGGAGTGGATTCTACCGTCACTGCGCTCTTGGTAGACAGGGCAGTTGGTCACCGGCTTACCAGCATCTTTGTGGACAATGGGCTTCTCAGAAAGGGAGAGGCAGAGACGGTCCTGGCCTTTCTGAAGCAGTTTCACCTGAATGTCCACTATGTGGATGCAAGCAAGCGCTTTCTCTCAGGGCTTTCAGGCGTAAAGGACCCTGAGAAAAAACGAAAGGTAATAGGAGAAGGGTTTATAAGGGTCTTTGAGGAGGAGGCAAGGCGCATTGGAGATGTCAGGTTCCTGGCCCAGGGCACCCTCTATCCGGATGTCATAGAGAGCGTGTCTTTCAGGGGCCCTTCTGCCACCATAAAGAGCCATCATAATGTCGGTGGGCTCCCAGAGGTCATGCAACTCGAGTTGGTAGAGCCACTCAGGGAGCTCTTTAAGGATGAGGTCAGGAAAGTAGGCCAGGAACTTGGGATGCCTGAAGAACTTATATTCCGCCATCCCTTCCCAGGACCAGGACTGGCAATACGGATCCTGGGAGAGGTAATCCCTGAGCGGCTGGAGATCTTGAGGGAGGCAGATGCCATTGTCCTTGAAGAGATGAAGGCCAGCGGCTGGTATAGAAGGGTCTGGCAGTCTTTTGCAGTACTCCTTCCCATAAAGACAGTAGGTGTTATGGGAGACGAACGCAGCTATGATAATGTAGTGGCCATAAGGGTGGTAGATAGCCTTGACGCCATGACCGCAGACTGGACAAGGCTCCCTGCAGACCTCCTGGCAAGGATTTCAAACAGGATCATCAATGAAGTCGTGGGGGTAAACCGTGTATGCTATGATATAAGCTCAAAGCCTCCTGCCACCATAGAGTGGGAATAGGTATCAGCAC
>JALTHV010000367.1 GCA_027004315.1 Deltaproteobacteria bacterium | reverse complement strand
AACATAAATGATGTAATCGGTCAAGGGTGCTTCGTTCTCGCCTCCTGTCTTCTGAGGCCAAGACAAATCGTTTTCAGGTGAAGCACCCTGTAATCGGATACTAAATGTAACCATTCACGGAAATGTGGACGGTTACTAAAATGATAGCCTTTAAAGGTCATGGCACGCTGTCTAGCATGGCTGGCAACAGAGTTCAACCGCTGTCAAGAGAGGTTGTATGGAGATATTGGATTGCAAGGGGCTTGACTGCCCCAAACCAGTACTCAAGACAAAGGATTTTATCGAATCCAATCCCAGTGTCTATACATTTATAGTGCTGGTAGACAATGAGGCAGCATCTCAAAATGTCACTCGATTTTGTAAAAGTCAAGGTCTCAGTGTCTCTGTCCAGCAAAAGGACAGCGATTTTGAGATCCGAGTCACAAGGTCTGGGGAGGCCGCCAGCGAGCCCGTCATTGAAGAACCCCAGGCCTGGCCGACGGGAAAGACGCTGATCCTGATATCAAAAGACACCCTTGGGTCAGGAGACGATGTCCTGGGGACAGGGCTTATGTTCAATTTTCTAGACACACTTGAGGAGATGGGCGAGGCCCTCTGGAGACTGGTTTTTCTGAACAGTGGTGTAAAGCTGACGATTGAGGGTGCAAAGACCTTGCCTTCCATACAGCGGCTGGAGAGACAGGGTGTAAGCGTCCTGGTATGTGGCACCTGCCTCATGCACTTCAAGCTGCTGGATCAGAAGAGGGTAGGCGAGACTACTAATATGTTGGATATCGTGACGAGCCTAGAGCTTGCAGACAAGGTAATAACTATATGACATCCAGGCCCTGATCAGACCGAGGAAAGGTAATTTCTCAATAAGTTACGAGGAAAGTGGATATGAGTGCAAAATATGAAGGTATGTGGCAGGGACTGGGTCTGGATCTACAGGCACATAGTGCCTTGCTGGAGGCCCTGGGGAATGGCTATCAGGACATCTACCTTGCCCAAGAAAGACGACCTGAAGGGATGAATTATTTTGATTTCGTAATGAGTGAGGTCCATGGTCTGCGTATCAAGGAGTTGTTAGATGAAAAGAGGGCCGGGCACAAGGTAATTGGTTCTTTTTGTGTCTTTGTGCCGGAAGAGATTATCAGGGCAGTTGATTCCACGCTCGTCGGGCTCTGCACTGGTGCAGATTTTGCTACAGAGAAGGTGGAGGAACTGCTGCCCAGAAATACCTGTCCACTCATCAAATCTGCCTTTGGATTCAAGCTGGGGAAGGCCTGCCCATATATCGAGGCCTCGGACATGATCGTGGGTGAAAATACCTGTGATGGCAAAAAAAAGTCCTATGAGAGCCTGAGGAATCTTATCCCCAAGATATATATTATGGATATACCGCAAATGAAGTCCGATGAAGGAAGGGCCCTTTTAAAGGCAGAATATCTGCGTTTTAAAGAGGCCATTGAGGAGTTCACCGGCATTACCATCAATGCAGACAGGCTCAGGAATGGGATAGAGATAGTCAATGACAAACGAAGGGCCCTCCATAGGCTATCGTGTCTGCGCAGGGCAAATCCGGCCCCTATTTCAGGTCTGGATGCCCTGTTGATCAATCAGATATATTTCTATGATGATCCTAGACGGTTTACCGATTCAGTGAATGGGATCTGTGATGAACTGGAGACCCGCATCAAAAGAGGGGAGGGTGTGTTCCCAAAATCGACTCCAAGGATCCTGTTGTCTGGTTGTCCCATGGCCATCCCCAACTGGAAACTCCCTCAGATTATAGAGACTGCAGGCGCTGTTATCGTGGGTGAGGAGTCATGCGTTGGGGAACGGGGTGTGCGTAACCTGACCAATGACTCAGGGAAGACTGTAGAGGAGTTAATGGAGGCCATAGTAGATCGCTATTTTAAGGTCGATTGTGCCATCTTCACACCCAATCCCGAGCGCCTTGAGCACATTGTTGAGATGTATGAGGCCTATCACGCAGATGG
>JALTHV010000366.1 GCA_027004315.1 Deltaproteobacteria bacterium | reverse complement strand
TCGCATGCATGCTCATTACAGGTATTACCCTTGCGCCTAATCTACGGATCTTCCTGGAATAGTCGGCGGCCTTATATACAGCAATCCCTCCGCTTATCCCGAGCAGGACAGTCTTGCCCTTTAGAGGGGCATATGACAGGGGCCTCTGGGATGGATTGACAGAATCCATTCTTTCAGTGGACTGGTTCACTTATCCAGATCTGGACTCTGGTCTTAAGGGCGATTGGTGCATAGATCTGTATAAGACAATAGGAATTGTCTTCCTTAGAGAATGCAAGAAAGCTCCTCTCTGCATCCACTCTACCGACCAACTCCCAACTATGCATAGGTAGGGTCTTTGTGAAAAAGTCTACCAGTGAACTCACGGTTACCCTGCCCTTGAATGTCAAGATCCCACCCCTAAAGTCTGTAGTCTTTATTACCATAGTCTTGCTCTTTACCTTCTCAAGCTCTACAGGCACAGGGAGATCTGGAAATACATAGGTAATATCTGAAGTCTCGGTACTAGAGGCGATCTGGGAAGGTTCAGGGGAGGGTTCCCCTGAGATTGGATGCGTATGGCTACACGAAGCCAATAAGGCAGAAAATAGAAGAATTAAAGGGATAATCAAGAAGATTTTGGCCATTTTTTTAAAGAGATACATCTTGGTCCTCCTATATCTATTGCTTGTTGGAGACATCATAAATTATGCAGTAGAGATTTTCAATGACATTAAAGGACGTCCAGAGATGTGGACGGGTGGTGTGAAGGCAGCGCTGCCCAGGAGAAATGTGTATGGTTACACTATTCTCCTGGTATTTTTTCTTTTATAGACCCAGAACTCCAGAAAAAAGACGACCAAAAGACCCAGAATACCCAGACAGAGGGCCGCCATTACCTCATTATTCCAGCAACATGGCAAGACGTTGGCCTGGGCCGTGACAATGAGATGGCCATGTGCATCAGTCATAGTCTGCAGGGTCTCTTTCCAGGGCCAGACCTTCCTCAGAGAGCCCAACATCAGGCCCGTCAATATGGCCACCGTAAGGTCGTGGTGTCTATCAAAGAGCCACTTGAGTAGACGGACAAATGTTGTAAGACCTGCAGCGGCACCAGCGGCCACCAGGAAAAGGGTAAAGAAATCGCGCTGATTCACTGCCTCAAGGACATAATTATATTTTCCCAGGAGGACGAGGACAAAGGCCCCGGATATCCCTGGGAGGATCATGGCACAGATAGCTATGGCTCCACTCATAAACAGAAACCAGGGCGTATCTGGTGTAGATATAGGTATCATACCAACCACGAAATATGCAGAGATGGCACCCAGCCCTATCCATACAAAGATGGATGGGGACCACCTCTTGATATATCGGCTCACTGTGAATACAGAGGCGACTATCAGGCCAAAGAAAAAAGACCATATCAGGACTGGCCGATTCTGAAGAAGCCAGCTCAAGATCCTGGCGAGGGTGAAGACAGCCGTCAGGATACCGGTCCCAACCGCTATAAGGAATTGCCAAGAGACATGATCCAGGGCATCTCTTAGCCTCAGTGAGACCAGCAGTCTTAAAAATTCCAGATCAAAAGACCTGATGGAGTCGATCAGTTCCTCGTAGATTCCAAGGATGAACGCCATGGTCCCTCCTGATACCCCAGGGATCACGTCTACGGCCCCCATGCAGAAACCCTTTATGCCCAACTCCAGATAACCCATTAATGAACGATGAAATCCTGTCTGATTTTTCATAATAATTTTGCCGTAAAGAGACGTCTGATACAGTCAGGTCTCTGATTATATCTTGACATTGCCATGGATCTGTATAGTTTTATATATTTTGTAGAACATTTTATATAACCCAATAGGAAGGTAAAACATATGACAGAAAAGACAAAGACATCTCAGGCACAGATTGATGTACATTGGACAGAACAAGAATACTTTTATCCCTCTACAAAATTTATTGCCCAGGCAAACGTAACAGACAAATCTATATATGACCG
>JALTHV010000365.1:4934-17303 GCA_027004315.1 Deltaproteobacteria bacterium | reverse complement strand
CAGTGGATGAGAATGGTTATCTCTGGGTAGGTGATTCAACAGATGCAAAGATCGTTATTGTCAATCCGGCAGACAACTCTATAGTAGCGAATGTCAATACCGATCTAGATCCACAATGCATTGCCTTTGCAGAGACACCTCCTGATGAGGCACCTGTTTTGAAGATACAAGAAAATGGATCCACATTCTCTTGGAAGGGCGTGCCAGATGCGGATGGCTACAGGTTATACTTTGCTCCTTATCCCTATCCTGCTAGTGGAGGATATATAGCCAGTATTGACATGGGAGACATGGCGGGCACGTCACTCAGATTCTCTTTGGGGAATAAGGCCTTTTATATCGCCATCCGGCCATATAATGCGGCTGGTGAAGGCCCATGGTCCAATATTGGGATAATCGGCAACCATAATCCTTAACTATGGGACCTTCTCCCACTCTGCCATCAGGTATTGCCTGCGCACCCTGTGGTCTAAGACCTCCCACGGGAAAGGTACATCCGTGTCCCGTGCCCTGCAATACATATCCCACGAGAGTCTGGCCCCCTTCATGGCCTGTTTCCAGGTGACTCCCCTGAGAGCTACTGCCTCCAGGACAGGCGCAAGCCTCCTATCTCCCCTGCTCAGCACGGCCTGAAAGCCGGCCTCACGCACCGAGTCCAGCCTCAGCCTCACGTTTGGTATGCAGTGCAGGCCCCTCTGCAATATCTGCCTCCTGTGTCTCAGCACGGATTCCTCCGCAGCCCCTGCCCACTGCATAGGGGTCCATGCCTTTGGCACAAAGCTGCTTACAGAGACCGTTATGAGGCCCAGATGTCCCCTTGACCGGCCAATCGGCCTGATGGTGTGCCGAATTTTATCGACCAGTCCTATGATATCCCGGACGTCTTCGTCGGTCTCAGACGGCAAGCCAAGCATAAAGTAGAGTTTTAGGTTTGGTATGCCACCTGATGCAAGCATCTCTGCTGCACCTAAGATTGCGTCTTCATCGAGGTTTTTGTTGATGACATCTCTCATACGCTGAGATCCTGCCTCCGGGGCAATAGTTGCCATCCTGGCATCTGATGCCCTCAGGAGACGGACAAAGTCTCGAGTGATCTTATCGGCCCGGAGGGATGAGAAGGTAAGCTTCAGGCCCTCATCGAGGAGCCTTACACACAGTCTCTCCAGGTCCCTCCTTCCGAGAAACTCAAGGCCGACCATCCCCACTCTATCAGTACCATTACGCCTTTCCAGTGCCGCATTAATAGATTCAAGAGGCCACCTCCTTGGTGGGCGGTACACAAATCCCGCAGCACAGAATCTACAGCCCATTCCACAACCCCTGACAAGTTCTATTAAAAACATGTTAGAGAGGACAGAATTGGGACTGATGATCTGGGTATGTGGGGCAGGAGGGATCGTGGAACCGGATTTTGGGATAAAGATGGCAGGGGCAACAGGAAAGGGGAGACTCCCCTCCTGCTCCCAGCCGGTCAGATCCCCTGAACTGTTATAGATGGGCCTGCAGACACCTGGGACATAGACCCCTGGTACAATCTCTGCGAGCCGTCTCAGTCGTTTAGACCTCGAAAGGCCATGATCTGTAAGCTCAGGCAGACAAGACATAAGGGTCCCTTCAATGGCCTCAAAATCGCCGAGCAGAAAGGCATCTATAAAGGGGGCTATCGGTTCAGGATTGATCTGGGTGGCAATCCCACCGGCCAAGACAATTGGTACCTGATCGCTGCGGTATTTTGATCTGAAGGGAAGCCCTGCTGCATCGAGGGCCTTTACTACATTTTGATAGTCAGACTCAAAGCTTACTGAAAAGACTATGAGGTCAAAGTCCCTCAAGGGCCTGCTGGATTCCTCTGAGAGCCAGGAGAAACTGTGTGACTGTATATCTGCCTGCTCCGGGACAAAGAACCTCTCGGCCACCACCCGGTCATAGGCATTGAGCCCTGCATAGACCGACTGGAAACCAAGATTAGACATGCCTACAGAATAGAGACCTGGAAAGATCAGGGCAATGGATATACGATGTGTCCACTTCTTTCGAACAAAACCCTTTTCAATCCTTTTCTGCGGGGTCATCAAGTCATTTGTCCATTGTCCTCTACCCTCAGGCCTCTCTGATCCCGGCGATGAACTCTTCGGTCATTTTATATGCCTCTGCATCTGTAAACTGCCTTGGAGGATGCTTCATAAAATAGGCCGACGGAGAATACAAGACACCGCCTTTCCCGCGGTCAAGTGCCAGTTTGCAACACCTGATGGCATCAATAACCACGCCTCCGGAATTGGGAGAATCCTCCACAGACAGGCGCAGCTCCAGATTCATGGGGATATCGCCAAAGAGTTTGCCCTCCATACGGATAAAGCAGATCTTGTTGTCTTTCTGCCATGCCACCCAGTCGCTGGGCCCAATGTGTATGTTTTCATCATCTAACCGCTTTTTACCCAGTTGGGACTGTACTGACTCTGTCTTGGATTCTTTTTTGGAGACCAGACGTTTTCTATCAAGCATATTCAGGAAGTCTGTATTGCCACCTGTATTTAATTGATAGGTCCGTTCCAGTTTTACACCCCTGCTCTTGAACAGATTGGTGAGGACCCTGTGTACAATAGTAGCACCGAGCTGGGACTTAACATCGTCGCCAATGATAGGTATGTTCTTTTCTTCAAAACGCCTTCCCCACTCCGGATTACTGGCAATAAAGACCGGCATATTGTTTAGAAGCCCCACCCCTGCCTCCAGGGCACATTCTGCATAAAATTTAACGGCCTCCTCAGAACCTACGGGGAGGTAATTCAAGAGCATATCAGCACCTGATTCTTTTAGGGTCTTTACTACTTTTTCCTTGCTTGCCTCTTCCTCTTCAGATAGGAGAAAGGTATATTTCTCGTCGTAATTCTTCATGTGGTCTGCAAAGCCATCCAAGACCCGCCCCATCTTAACGACCACTCCCTTCTCTGGTATATCCCTGTAAATCGTCTTAGTACAGTTGGGAAGCTGGAAAATGGCCTCTGATACGTCTTTACCCACCTTTCTCTTGTCAATATCAAAGGCCGCCACTACCTCGATATCTCCAGGTCTATAGCCACCAATATCCCAGTGCAGGGAGCCGATAGCCTCCTTCTCATCACCATGCCTGTAATATTCGATCCCCTGTATTAATGAACTTGCACAGTTACCGATACCTGCAATGGCGATTCTTACCTTATCCATCTAAACTCTGCCCCTCTCTTTCTATGGAATCATTCCTCGGATTCTTCTTCTATCTTGGCGAGATCTTCAAACCGGAGATCTATTCCCAAGATACCTATAATTTCATCTTCATCATTACGGATTGGGCCTGAAACAGTAATACACAGGGCCCCTGTAATCCTGGATGTATAGAAGTTTGAGACATGGATCCTGCCATCCTTTATAGGCTCGATAAACCAGGGACGCCCTGAGAAATCGCTATTTAACTGGTAATTGGCATATTTCGCCCTGTCTTCAATATGCGTGAAGTTCTGAGTTATTTTGTGACCATCTGCATTGACCACATAGAGGAACTGTATAAAGGGGTTGTCTTTAAGGACCTGCTCAAACACAGGCCTTGCAAGCACAGGATCCATGGAGCGTATCTCTTTACGGTCTATCAGGTCTTCTACCAGGTGGAAGGCCAGCTCATGTGCCTTGAGCTTTAGCTCCTCAAACTCAGAGGTAAAGAGTTCAGGCAGATACTTTCTGGCAAGGGCCTCCATCTCTCCATTGGACATAGAGGTAACCCTGCCCTGCTCATACTCTTTCATAACCTCTTTGTATATCCGCACTACCCCTGGATGACGTTTATCGACCATCTTTTCTTCAGACAGATTCAAATGTATATTTATCCAGTGTGCAATGCCTGCCGAGCCTGACTTGTCAGAGACAATGACTGCTACTGGTCTTCCGAGGATCTTTTTGGTATTAAATATGTTGTAAATTTCTTCATTCTTAAGGAGACCGTCTGCATGTATACCTGCACTGGTTGCGTTGAAATTCTCTCCAACTAAGGGATAGTTCTTGGGGATATGTACTCCAAGCTCCTTCTCAAAGTATCTAGCCATCTCTGTGATGGCCTTCGTATCTACGCCATCATCTGTCCCTCTCAAGGCTATACGTTCGATCAAGACTGCCTCTATAGGGGTATTACCCGTACGTTCACCAAAACCGAGCAGGGTGCCATTTATGGCCCCACAGCCATAGAGCCATGCGGTAGTGGCATTGATCACTGCCTTGTGAAAGTCGTTGTGCCCATGCCACTCGAGAAGCTCCCCTGGAACACCAGCGTCATCTATCATGGCCCTCACCAGTTTTGGAATACTCCTTGGAAGGCATGCACCTGGATAAGTAACTCCATAACCGAGGGTATCACAGAGCCTTATCTTTATATCTATACCACTTTCTTCCCTCAGTTTCATAAGTTCAATGGCAAAGGGCACACAAAATCCATATGTGTCTGCCCGTGTAATATCCTCAAAATGGCAACGGGGACATATCCCCAGGTCCAGGGCATCTTTAACAATAGCAAGATATTCATCCATGACCTGGGCCCTGGACTTTTTGAACTTTAAGAATATGTGATAGTCAGAGGCAGATGTGAGGATACCCGTCTCTTTTAACCCCATCTCCTTGACGAGCCTGAGGTCTTCGGCCTTTGCCCTTATCCATCCGGTCACCTGGGGATAGTCATATCCCTTTTCTCTGCACCTGTCCACGGCCTCTTTATCCCTGGAGGTATACAGAAAGAACTCAGACTGACGTATTATCCCCTTTGGACCACCCATACGGTGCAGAAAGTCAAAGATACTGCTCATCTGTTCCACTGTATAAGGGGGCCGCGCCTGCTGACCATCCCTGAAGGTAGTATCCGTTATAAGCATATCGGCGCAGGGTGACGGCATCACGTATTTGTGATCGAAATCAATCCTACAGACTTCATCATAGGGGCAGATCTCCCTCATGAGGTTAGGCTGAGCAACGTCCCGCAACCTGTATTTCCACTGCTCACTGTGTTGATGATCCAGCAACCTACGGTCAGAATTCCACTTTGCCATAATTACTCCTTATTTAATTAATCAATCTTGGATATTGAATCGCAGGAAAATAACTAAATGATTTTTTACTCAATTCGATATCAAAAATTCATAATCTCTCTAAATTTCCCAACCGGGTCTTAAATAGAGTTCAGCCAGTTGAGCCATACTTACCTTCGCCGGGGCATGGGCCATGAGACATTGGGCCTTTTGGGTCTTCGGAAAGGCTATGACATCTCTTATCGTGTCCCTTCCTGCCATAATCATCACCAGGCGATCCAAGCCAAAGGCAATGCCTCCATGGGGTGGAGCTCCATGTTCCAAGGCCTCAAGAAGAAAGCCGAATTTGTCGTGGGCCTCCTCTTTAGAGATCGATAATACATTGAAGATAGCCTCCTGCATAGAAGCCCGGTGGATACGGATACTGCCTCCCCCTACCTCATTTCCATTGAGAACCAGGTCATAGGCCCTGGACCTAACGGATGCAGGGTCAGTTGACAGCAACCCCAGGTCCTCTTCCTTTGGAGAGGTAAATGGATGGTGCAGGGCCACAAATCTGCCCTCATCTTTATCATATTCCACCAAGGGGAAATCAGTGACCCAGATGAAGCTAAAGCCCTTTACAGGTATAAGGTTGCCGCGCCTGGCAAGCTCCAGCCTGAGTTCTCCCAAGACCTTACATACTGTGGCCTTCTGATCTGCCCCAAAGAAGAGTATGTCTCCAGGTGTTGCATCTGTCTGCTGGGCTATTGCCAACTTCTCTTCACTAGAGAAGAACTTTGCTATGGGTGACTGCCACGAGCCGTCTCCCCTTATCTTTACCCAGGCAAGTCCCTTGGCCCCAAGGCCTATAGCAAATTTGGTGAGGTCATCCAGGTCCTTTCTGGAGAGATCCCCCATTCCCTTTGCATTTATGGACTTTACTACTCCTCCGGCAGAGACTGCCTTTTGGAAGACCTTCAGACCGCATTTACTGGCAATATCGGATATGTCCTGAAGCTCCAGGCCAAAGCGGACATCCGGACGATCAGTCCCAAAACGGTCCATTGCCTCCTGATAGGGCAAGACTCGAAATGGGGTCTTGACCTCATAGTTCAGTGCCTCTTTAAAGATAGAGGTCACCAGGCCCTCTACCAGTCCCATGATGTCGTCTTCTTCCACAAAGGACATCTCCATGTCGAGCTGAGTGAACTCGGGCTGACGGTCAGCCCTCAGGTCTTCGTCTCTGAAACACCTCACTATCTGGTAATAGCGATCGAGACCGGAGACCATAAGGATCTGTTTATACAACTGTGGAGACTGTGGCAGGGCATAAAAACAACCTGGGTTTACCCTACTGGGAACGAGGTAGTCCCTGGCACCTTCCGGGGTACTCCTTGTCAGCATAGGGGTCTCGATCTCAAGAAAGTCATGGTCATTCAGATAGGACCTCATGGCCTGGCAGACCCTATGCCTAAGGACAATATTCCTGACCATGAGAGGCCTCCTGAGATCCAGATAGCGGTATCTGAGTCTCAGGCCTTCAGAGATCTCACCTTCTTCATCGAGAGAAAAGGCAGGGGTCACTGAGGTATTCAGTATGCGGAGATCCCGGCATGCAACCTCTATCATGCCGGTCTTTATCTTTGGATTCTCCATGCCCTTGGGTCTTCTTCGAATCCTGCCCTTTACTGCAATTACATATTCACTCCTGAGACTGTGGGCCCTTTGATGGGACTTGGGGTCTACCTCAGGGGCAAATACCACCTGGGTGATCCCCTTGCGATCGCGAAGATCTATAAAGATGAGTCCCCCATGATCCCGCCGCCTGAGCACCCATCCCATAAGGACCACGTCCTGGCCCAGGGCCGTCTCTGTAAGGCTATAGCAATCATGGGTACGTTTCAGACCCTTCATCGAATCCATTCAAGATACCTCATATATTTATATTGATTGTTTTTTGTGTCTCTGCGCAAAATATTTCTTCTAAAAAAGTGTACCGCAATTTTGATGACTTCGTAAAAGATCAAGGATATCACGCAAAGTCGCCAAGACGCAAAGTTTTTTCTTTAACAATAATAGATTGCCTTTGCGAGCTTTGCGCCTTTGCGTGAGAAAAAGACTTTCTGCGAGGACCTCGATTTTGAATTCAAAATTCAAATAAAGGTCTCTAAAGCCAATATTATACTACTTATGGATACCTCTTGCTGATCATGGGTCGACATATTTCTGACTATTACCTTTTCCCTGGCAATCTCGTCTTCTCCCAGTATGATCACATAGTGGGCACCTAGCCTGTTGGCCTGCTTTAATTGGGACTTAAGGCCCTTGTCTTCGTAAGACATCTGCACCCTCACTCCATTACGGCGCAAAATCCCCATCCATGGTATGACCTTCTTCCTGGCCATAGGACCCAGGGCCGCCACAAAGAGGTCAATAGATGGTGCCTCCTCATCTCTTTTAAGGAGGAGCAAGAGCCGGTCAACTCCTATTGCCATCCCTACTCCAGGGAGATCTGGCCCGCCCAGATCCTTTAGCAGGCCATCGTACCTGCCCCCTGCGGCCACCGTGCTCTGTGCCCCCAGATCCGGAGAGACTATCTCAAAGGTAGTCCTCACGTAATAATCAAGGCCCCTGACCAGATAGGGGTTTATGACAAATGGGATATCCAAGACCTCAAGGAAATCCAAGACCTTGCTCAGGTGATCTGCACACTCAGGGCAGAGATACTGCCTGATTAAAGGCGCCTTCTCCATAATCTTCTTACAGCTTTTCTCTTTACAGTCAAAGACCCGCAGTGGATTGGTATTGCATCTTCTTTGGCAGTCAGGGCAGAGATCCTGGAATACACCTTTAAGATAGGTCCTGAGGTCATCTCTATATCTGGGTCTACACTTTGGGCAGCCCAGGGAATTGATCTCCAGACGAAGATCCATGAGCCCAAGCTGCCTTATGATATCCCAGGCCATCCAGATGACCTCTACATCTGAGAGTGGGGCCTTTGTGCCCAGTAGCTCTACATCTATCTGATAAAATTGACGGAGTCTGCCCTTTTGAGGCCTCTCATGCCTGAACATGGGCCCCATGGTAAAGAGCTTCAAGACCGGTGACTTGGCATAGAGCTTATGCTCATTCACTGCCCTCAGGAGCCCAGCCGTTGCCTCTGGCCTCAGGCTCAGGGATGCGCCCTTCCTGTCAGAGAAGGTATACATCTCCTTTTCTACGATATCAGTATGCTCACCGATTCCTCTGGAAAAGACCTCGGTCTTTTCCAGTATAGGGATCCGTATCTCTTTTAGACCAAAGCTATTGAAGACACCCTGGGCAAGGGTCTCAATACGGCGCCAAAGCCCAGTCTCCTCAGGTAATATGTCCTTAAATCCACGAACGGCCCTTATAGCCATCTTTGGCTCCCATTAACTAATTCCGCCCCAATGGGGTATCCGCAGCAACAAAGCATGAAAAAACCACGGCCTCCGGGAGAAACGGATTTATACTTCCGGAAAACGTGGATACATATTTAATGATTTTAATCGACTATGTCTGGCAATTCAAGATGCCCGGCCGCAACAATTTATCGGCAATGTCCATCAGAGTTCAAAATTTGACAAGAGTTATAGAGCTTCGGTAGAATACAGAGTTTTAATAAAGGGATCCTACCAAATGAATACTTATAGTAATATTGAGAGTGAGGCCGTTGTCAAACTCCAAATCAATGGCATTTTGGATCTGCATACCTTCAATCCCCGTGATGTAAAGGATCTAGTCCCCGAATATCTTGCCGAATGTAGAAATAGAGGTATTATTCAGGTACACATAATCCATGGCAAGGGGACAGGGACCCTCAGGCGCCTTGTACATGCCATCCTGGGACGGTTGCCAGAGGTACGTTCCTTTTGTCTGGCAGGAGGAGATGCCGGCGGTTGGGGTGCAACGGATATAGAGTTGTGGCCAAAGGGGTAACCACACCTCCGGCCAGTGGTAGCATTTTGAAGGGTTTCAGTGCGGATTAATGGGCAGAGTGCCCTGATCTTGTGCATCAAGCGATGCTCCTGAAACCCTTCAAAATGCTACCACTGGCCGGAGACATGAACGGTTGCAACAGGAGGGGGTGTGAACGGTTACCCAAAGGGCCATGGCGAGGAAGTTACAATTTCATTTAAGAGAAGGTGAGAAATGATTAGACAGATGAAGGCAGAAAAGTTTTTATGGTTCCTCTTTATCTTTTTGTCTGTGGTTGGCCTGGTTGCCTGTAAGGCTGGAAATAATTCCCACAAAAAGGCCGCCATACAGACCTCTAATGCGGTGAACAGCGATGTCGATACCATCTCTGGCAGGGTTGCAGAGACTATGAACAGTGGGGGATATACCTATATCCTGCTGGACAGAGGAGGGGAAAAGACATGGGTAGCTGTACCTGAGATGAAGGTATCCAAGGGAGATAAAGTTATCCTCAATGCGGGCACAGAAATGGTCAATTTCACCAGTAATACCCTAAAACGCACGTTTAAAGAGATCATCTTTTCCTCTGGCCCGGTCTCTAAGGGAAATTTAGGCATGGAAGAGGCCCAAAAGGGCCTTTCAATAGACATGAAAGGGGGCCCGGTGAGCCTTGGTATGGGTATGGGTATGCTTACACCCAAGCAAGACGTGAAGGTTAAAATGGCTACTGGACCAAATGCCTATACTATTGCGGAACTATACAAAAAGAGAGATGAACTCAACAATAAGAAGGTTATTGTGCGGGGTAAGGTGATAAAAGCCCTCCCAAAAATCATGAAAAAGAACTGGATCCATCTGCAGGATGGATCAGGAAACGAGAAAGAGAGAAATTATGACCTTGTTGTAACATCTAATGATCTGCCTTCGGTCGGAGATGTAGTCACTGTATGTGGCACTCTCTGTACGGATAAAGATTTTGGAATGGGATATAAATACAAGGTGATTGTCGAGAAGGCGAGCATCAAAAAGTAGTCCCCTGTGATTGCTTGCGAATCGTAACCGTTCACACCCCCCTGTTGCAACCGTTCATGTCTCCGGCCAGAGGTAGCATTTTGAAGGGGTTCAGTGCGGATTAATGGGCAGAGTGCCCTGATCTTGTGCATCAAGCGATGCTCCTGAAACCCTGAAAAAGGCTATCTATAGTCGGGGAGAATGTGAATTGTTACGTTTTTGATCAGGGTATAGGAGGTTTTCTATGCACAAGGCAAAAGAGATTATGACAGCACCCCCAATTACTGTGAGCCCTGAGACATCAGTACGTGATCTGGCCAAGCTACTCACTGAACACCACATCAACGGAGTACCAGTAGTAGATAATGCAGGAAACCTCACTGGGATCGTCACAGAGGCGGATCTTATTGATCAAGGCAAGATGTTGCATATCCCAACCGTGTTATTCTTTTTGGACTCGGTCATCTTCCTGGAAAACCCCAAGAAATTGGGAAAGGAACTCAAAAAAATGGCTGGGACTACGGTAAAAGATATCTGTACGCGGGACGTAGTGACAGTGGAAGAAGAGACCCCTGTCGACAAGATAGCTACCCTTATAGCGGAAAAACATGTAAATACCCTCCCTGTTATGCGAGGAGGGCAGATCGTGGGGATAGTCGGCCGTGGGGACCTGGTCAGGTCCTTTGCGTCGGGTATTCCCGCCGGCTAACTGAAGAGAATTTGGAAGGCAGAAGCTGCGGGATCAGGACAGTTTTCCCTATCCTGAGAAAATATGCGTCGGTCATGCCTGCGATAAAGTCCCTCACAATTGCCTCGAAGGGTTGCCCTCTAGTATAGCTTTCGTCCATCCCATTGAGATAACTTTTGAAGATAACGGATTCTTCCCTGCCTTTTTTTAGATCCTCCAGGAAGTGCTCAAACAGGATCCTGTAAAGGGCCTCTATCTTGGATGTCTCTGTCTTGATCAGAGGATTCATATAGATGAACTTCATATTAAAGGCCTTTAACTCTGACAGGGCATCTACTACTGCCTGGCTGAAGGCTATCTCGTCTCTGCCAAGGCTGGATTTAATGAGGTCCTCTACCAGGCGGTAGACAATGGTCCCGTTGGTATCTCCCAATATCTCTCGACAGGTAACGGGGATCTGATCCCTCTTTATCAGGCAGAGCCTGATGGCATCCTCAATATCCCTACCCACATAGCTGATTACATCGGCCATCCTGACAACACATCCTTCAATGGTCATGGGATGGAGGTCTATACCCGGAGAGGCAAGCTTTGCCTCTATCTCTCTATCGAGAGTCCTAAACGTCTTTTTTCTGTGAGGACTGATTGACTGGCAGTGTACCTCTCCATCATGGCAGAGTATCCCATCAAATACCTGGAGGCTGAGATTGCATCCCCTGCCTTTTCGTTCGACTCTGCGGAGAAAATGGACTCCCTGGATACTGTGCATAAATGGGGCAAGGCCATGTTCTTTACACAGCTCAGAGAGAAACCTCTCTCCATCGTGGCCAAAGGGAGGGTGGCCAATGTCGTGTCCAAGGGCTATGGCCTCTATGAGATCCTCATTTAGATGGAGAAGACGGCCAATAGTCCTGCCAATCTTCGAGACCATCTGGACGTGTAGCACCCGGTGGGTAATGTGATCATTGGGGATAAGGGAGAAGACCTGCGTCTTGTCTATATATCTTGCGTAGGCCAGAGAATGCAGTATTCTGTCTGCGTCGACTGAGAACCCCTGCCTAAAACCAGTAGCTAATCGTTCTTCCTCTTTTTCCCGAATGGCATCGGCGCTGAAGGTCGCAAATGGAGAAAATTTCTCTTTTTCCTTTTCTTCTAAGCAGGTTCTTAGCTCCCTAAGATCCATTATCATAGGCTATATTCTCCCAATATAGAATAAGGTAACCGATCACAGGGTGCTTCTTCTGGAAACATGCTCTCGCCCCTTGTTTTCTAAGGCCTTTGCAGCATAGGACCCTCCCTGTTCTCCTTCGCTGCGCTCCGGAGCCAGGGTTTCCCATGCTGCAAAGGCCAAGAAAACTACGAGGCTAACGCAAATCGTTTCCAGAAGAAGCACCCTGTGATCGGTAACGAATAAAGAAGCCAAATTTCCCAGGACCATTAATTCTATATCTGGCGAATAAATGCAATTGCTATTCCTTGACAATAGAGTGCCCCATCCTTATTTTGCCTTGGAGGAAAGGCATTTAAGGCTTTGACTTCTAAGGAAATATTGTAAAACACTATCCTACATCCAAATATCTACACATAGAGGAGATATCATGCAGTTTGATAAATTTACAATGAAATCACAAGAGGCCCTCCAGGAGGCCCATAAATTGGCTCAAGGTAAAGGGCATCAGCAGATCGAGGTAGAGCATCTGCTCA
>JALTHV010000365.1:0-4834 GCA_027004315.1 Deltaproteobacteria bacterium | reverse complement strand
TCTACACATAGAGGAGATATCATGCAGTTTGATAAATTTACAATGAAATCACAAGAGGCCCTCCAGGAGGCCCATAAATTGGCTCAAGGTAAAGGGCATCAGCAGATCGAGGTAGAGCATCTGCTCAAGGTCCTTCTGGAGACCCCTGAGGGAATAGTGCCCTCTGTCCTGAAGAAAATGGGGGTAGAGGCACAGGCCATAGAGACAGAGGTAAATGAGGCCATAAACAGGTTCCCTCATGTAAGTGGAGCGGGTCTGCAGGTCTATATGTCTCCTACTCTGAATCAGGTACTGGAAAATGCCTTTACTATTGCAGGAGAGATGAAGGACGAGTATGTCAGCCATGAACACCTGCTCCTGGCCATACTCAATGCATCCCATACAAAGGCCGCCCAGGCCCTTATTGGCCATGGGGTCAATAAGGATGCCTTTCTACAGGCCCTGGTATCTATAAGGGGTACCCAGAGGATAACCGATCCCAACCCAGAGGAAAAATACCAGGCACTTGAGAAATACGGGAGGGATCTCACTTCACTTGCAGGATCCGGAAAGCTGGATCCTGTCATCGGACGCGACGACGAAATCCGTAGGGTCATGCAGGTCTTGTCCAGGAGGACCAAAAATAACCCTGTCCTTATAGGGGAGCCAGGCGTCGGTAAGACCGCCATAGTGGAAGGCCTGGCCCAGCGTATAGCCAGTGGGGATATCCCGGAGACCCTGCGAGACAGACGCATTATAGCCCTGGATATGGGGGCATTGATTGCAGGCGCCAAGTTTCGTGGTGAGTTCGAAGAGCGTGTAAAGGCAGTCCTCAAGGACGTGGCAGAACGGCAGGGCGAGGTCATCCTCTTCATAGATGAGATCCACACACTGGTAGGCGCCGGGTCCGCTCAGGGATCCATGGATGCCTCGAATATGCTGAAACCTGCCCTTGCCAGGGGTGAACTCCACTGTATCGGTGCCACCACTATAGATGAATATCGTAAGTATATAGAAAAAGATGCGGCACTTGAAAGACGATTTCAGCCCGTGATGGTAACTGAGCCCAGTATTGAGGACACCATAGCCATACTTCGTGGTCTGAAGGGAAAATATGAAGTGCATCACGGGGTACGGATAAAAGATTCGGCCATAGTCTCAGCCGCCACTCTCTCTAGCCGCTATATCACAGACCGCTTTCTCCCGGATAAGGCAATTGATCTTATAGACGAGGCTGCGGCCAAGCTGAGGATAGAGATAGACAGCCTGCCGGCAGAGATTGACGATTTAGAGCGCCGGAGTACGCAGCTTGAGATAGAAAAAGAGGCCCTAAAGAGAGAAACTGATCCAGCCTCCCGCCAGAGACTGGACAAGATTGAGCAGGATCTTGCCAATCTCAGAGAGCAGACGGATGTACTTAAGGCCAGTTGGAAACAGGAAAAGGAAATTATTCAAAAAATTCGTGAAATCAAGGAACATATAGACGGACTAAAGGTCGAGGCAGAGAGGTATCAACGGCAGGGTGACCTGAACAAGGTAGCCGAGATCCTCTATGGTAAGGTCCCCAGGCTTGAGACCGAGTTAAAGGAGGAACAGGAGCGGATAAAAGAGCTTCGGAAGAATGGCACCAGTATGCTAAAAGAAGAGGTGGACGCAGAGGACATTGCGGCCATTATCTCTAAATGGACCAATATCCCGGTCAGCAAGCTCCTTGAAGGAGAAAAAGAAAAGCTGGTCCACATGGAAGATCGCCTGAGCCAGAGGGTAGTGGGCCAGGAAAAGGCCATACAGGCAGTATCCAATGCAGTGCGCAGGGCCCGGGCCGGTCTGCAGGACCCGGCGAGGCCGATTGGTTCATTTATCTTTCTCGGACCAACCGGCGTTGGGAAGACAGAGTTGGCCAGGGCCCTGGCGGAATTCATGTTCGATACAGAGCAGGCCATAATTCGTATGGATATGAGCGAATATATGGAGAGACACGCTGTTGCCAGGTTGATTGGTGCACCACCCGGGTATGTAGGATACGAGGAGGGCGGTTATCTTACAGAGGCTGTGCGGCGTAAACCCTATTCTGTAATACTCTTTGACGAGATAGAAAAGGCACATCCAGATGTATTTAACATACTGCTCCAGATCCTGGACGATGGAAGACTTACTGACGGCAAGGGCCGCACAGTAGATTTTCGTAATACCATAATTATCATGACCTCCAACTTAGGGAGTGATCTGGTCCAGGAGAGCATGGAGCCGCAGGAAATGGAACACAGGATGATGGAGACTCTCCGTCTCCACTTCAAACCCGAGTTTCTGAACCGGGTAGATGACAAAATCACCTTCCACGCGCTCAACAAGGAGCACCTGAAGAGGATAATCGAGATCCAGCTCGGCTATCTCAAGGATCGCCTCAGGGGACATAACTATGAAATCAGTGTAAGCGAAGAGGCAAAGGCCTGGCTAGCCGGAGTAGGCTATGATCCAACCTATGGGGCCCGTCCGCTTAAGAGGGCGATCCAGAACTATATAGAGAATCCGCTGGCCCTCAAGATCCTTGAGGGGGCCTTCAATGAAGGAGACAAAATTATAATCGATGTGGACAGACAGGGTAATGTATCCTTCCAAAAGGCTTGATCTTCATCAATTTGTGGCTATTTAGGGGTGAACCTAACGTAACTGTTCACATTCCCCCCGGCCACCAGTAGCCTTTTGAAGGGTTTCAGGAGCATCGCTTGATGCACAAGATCAGGGCACTCTGCCTATTAATCCGCACTGAAACCCTTCAAAAGGCTACCGCTGGCCGGGGACGTAAACAGTTCAACAGGAGGGGGTGTGAACGGTTGCAACCTAACTGTTCGCCCTTCTTTATCTGAGTGGATTCTGCATCAAAATTAGAATGAAAGTTGGTTCAATAAAATATAGGATGCAAAAATTATTCATCTCTGTTATATTAAAAATAGTTGGTTAGATAAAGGTCGTGTAGAAATTGTAACGTTCAAGTTATTAGTAAACTGTATCTTAAATTAGAAAATTTAAGAAGAGGATGATACTTATGACAAGGACTAAAAGTAGGCCCTATACAGTAGATGATGTACGTTATATCTATAATAACTATTCCAATATGACTGCGGGTGAAATCACAGAGGAACTCGGTATTAGTAAGGCTCAGGTCTCAAAAATCGTTACAGAACTCCGCAAACTAGGGGTTGAAATACAGAAAAAGAAACGAAAGGATCCGGTTGAGGTCTTTGTCCGAGAAGATCTCAAGCTTGAACCTAAAGTCTAAAAAAATAACAAGGTCATAAAAACCTTGTCTGGAATCCATATTGGTACCAGTGGATGGAATTATGAAAGTTTTATAGGAAAGCTCTATCCGTTCAAGACCCCAAAGAGAAAGTTCCTTGAGACCTACTCAACGAGGCTCTGTACTATAGAATTGAATGCCTCCTTCTATCGTTCTTTCTCCAAAAGTACATGGGAAGGTTGGTATAGACGTACCCCTTCCAATTTTCTGTGGTCAGTAAAGGCACCCCGTTTCTTTACACATATAAGGCGCTTGGATGTATCTCAGGAATCTATCGACAGATTTTGGAATGATATAGGGCCACTCAGGGACAAGATGGGTGTGACGCTCTTTCAACTCCCCCCATCTCTAAAATTTGATGAGGCCCTTCTGATAAATTTTTTAGGCCGGCAGCCTCCTGACAAGAAGATCGCACTGGAGGCCAGGCATCCATCCTGGCACAGGCCTGAAGTCTGGGACCTATTGACCAAGTTCCATGTTGCATGGGTAGTAAGCGATACCGCCGGCCGTTATCCTATGAGTGTAGAGATTACAGCAGACTTCTCCTACGTACGTCTACATGGAGCCAAAGAACTATACAGGGGCCTCTATGGAGAGGATATGCTCAGCCAGTGGCTAAAAACTATCATGCAATGGGGCATTGAGACCTTTGTATATTTTGACAATACTGACGATGGGAGTGCTGCAATAGACGCCTTAACCATGCGAAAAATGGTAGGTCAAGCGACCTAAATATTTATGATGAGGATTTTCGTCACTCGCCTGCATGGATGATGCTGTCCGGATGCTCCCATTTCATAACCGATCATATTCCCCCGGCCAGCGGTAGCTTTTTTCAGGGTTTCAGGAGCATCGCTTGATGCACAAGATCAGAGCACTCTGCCCATTAATCCGTACTGAAACCCTGAAAGAAGCTACCGCTGGCCGGAGACGCGAACGGTTACGCCAGAACTTATTGAGAAGTTACAAATCGTTTTCAGAAGAAGCATCCTGTGATCGGTTACCTCCATTTCCATCTGTCGAGGAAATCATCAAGGACTTGGGTAGAACCAAAGGGAAGATGTCCATAAAAGATAGACAGTTGTCTTCTTGCTTTTGATTTAGGCTCATTGTCAATGACTATTTTCCATAGAGCAGCAGCCAATCCGGACCGATCCGCACCTGCCTTGCAGTGCATAAGGACCGGGCGTGGTGCTGTCTGAAAAATTGTCAACAGACGCCTAATCTCGTTCGGTGATGGAGACTTGGAGGAGGACAGGGCGATGTCGAAATGTTTGACTCCAAAATGTTGGCAGACGTCTTTTTCTGTCTGCCACCATTTCTTATGTGGATGTCTTCCTCTCAGGTTTATGACTGATTTTATTTTAAATTTAGGAATATAATATATCAGTTCATCTCTATCCATCTGAGCCGATCTGTAGGCCTCACCCGGAGTTATGGTGTGAAAATTCCCCTGCTCTTCCAGATAAATAATTCGACCTATTACAATAAGGAGGGCTAAGGTCGTTACCAAGAGGAGCCACTTGGCCGACTGTTTTAAACGAAATTGCATTGGTT
>JALTHV010000364.1 GCA_027004315.1 Deltaproteobacteria bacterium | reverse complement strand
AATTTCAGGAGTGTGCCCGGAGTTGGGCCAACCTCAAGGAGCCTTGTGCCTTTGGCAACTTCCTGGCCCTGAAGGACAAAGAAGGCATTTATCAGAGATTCATAGGGGATAGAAAGGACCTTGGCCCTTCCTGGGGAGGCTACGACCCTGCCGAAGGCAACAAGCCTCTTTGAAATTGGTCCCATCTTTATTGGTACAACCCTGACAAGGGCCGTAGGGCCAGTATTCCTGGGTTCTTTGCTATGGCTTCCCCCCCTGCCAGGGACAAAAAATGTAAGGATAATGCCTAGAATAAGTCCTCCAAGGAAGATCTTCAGACAACCTCTGATCATGGTCTTTTCCCCTCCAGGATATCAGAAACAGTGTGGGTCAGGGGGGCATATGTGCCTGATGCGGTCTCCAGGGCTATACGTAGGTCTGTGAGGGTCTGCCGCAGGTCCAGAAGCTCTGTCTCCAGGCCAATCAGATCCATTCTGGCCTGATAGAGAGTAAGGATATCTGCATTTCCCTGCCTCATGGCCCTCTGGTATACATCTACCAGGTCTCTTTCAGCATCTATTGCACTGTGGATCTCCTGGATGCGGGAGAGCATGGAGTGAATTTGGTCTGTGAGAGAGGTGATTCTGGATCTTGCGTCAAATAGCCTGGCCACATACTCATCAAATAGCCTCTTGCGTGTAGCCCGCTCAAGTGCAATCCTACCCTGCCCCCGGTCAAAAAAAGGTATATCTATGGTAAGGGCCGGTCCTGTGGTAATGACATTTCCCGTATCCCGTGCCTCGACCAGGCCAATATTTATCTTTGGGAACTGGGAGAGCACAGCGGCCCTCACTGCCTGCTCCTGGCTCTCATATCCAAGTCTGAGGGCAGCAAGATCGAGGCGCCTGTCTCTTATATCTGCCAGCAGACTCGACGGATCTATTCTATACCAACTATCAGGAATTACTATCTTTTCAAGGGAGATATCCCTGGAGGCCGGAAGGCCCAGGGCCTGATTCAGGGCCAGGCGTTCCTGCCCTTGCCGCTCCCTGGCCTCTTCCAGAGATATAAGAGACCTCTGATAAGAGGCCCTGGCCGCTGCAAGGTCAACAGCGGTCTTGTCTCCCATATCCACGGCCTTTTTTACTACCTCCAGATTTTTCTTATATCCCTCTGCTGCCCTTGATAGAAGCAGGACCTTTTTATTTAACCAATAGAGCCTCAGCCAGTGGAGACGTGCGGATTCTGCCACCTGCCACTCCTGCCAGGCTATGCCAAGCTCTACTGAATCCCTGTGGGCCCTGGCCCCTTTGATACGCAGACCCCTGCCAATCAGGGAGGTCCAGTCCCAATTCAGTCCCAGTGTATAACCAAGGAATGTCCCAGCGGTATACCCGCCAGTAGGGACATCGATCTCCCCAGAGATCTGCGGGTTTGGGAGGATACCTGCCTTGAGGAGCTGGGCCGAGGCAATGGCCTTCTCATCCCGGGCCGCCTTCAGCCTGGGATTGATTATTATTGCCAACAGGGCCGCCTCGTCTGGTGAGAGGCCATTTGAGAGGTCAAAGGGGACTGGCCTCAATAGGGGATGCCGGATTTTACTCACCTGGATCTTGAGCTCCTGGATATCAGGGACCTTGAGGGCCCTGGCAGCTGTCTCGGGAGTGAGGGGCATTGGATGATATCTTGCGCACCCGGCAAGCATCAGACCTGTAAGAAGCAGGGATACAATCCTGCCCCTCTTTGATCTTGAGATCAGCCTATGGATAATTATCTCTATCCCTTCCATTTTTCCTTCTCCAGGTAAATATTTTGAGATCTCTCTATGAGACCCTCCCTGCTGGCGCAAATTTCTTATTATACTTCCTATAGAGATAGGAAGATACCCACGAAATCAAGACATCTCTAGGACATGCCCATCTCAGTTTTTTCTTGGAGTAATTTTTATAATAGATTGGAATGACTAAAAGGTGACCAAAAGATTATTTTTTGGTAATGCAAAAATTGCATCTT
>JALTHV010000363.1 GCA_027004315.1 Deltaproteobacteria bacterium | reverse complement strand
ATACCGCTACACCCTTCGCCTCCATCTGGCTGGGTCTAAGACTTGCCAAGGACAACATTAAATTTACGTACACTTGGCTCACTTTATAAGAACATGTGCCGTGCCCGGCACACACAATAGCATCCAGCCGACCGCCTACCGCGGCGCTCCTCGTTCCTCGTCGCTCTGCAGCAGGCGCCGGCTGATGCTTGACGTTGTGCTCCTAAAAAGCCAGATTGACGAATGATGTCAATGTAATTACAATGTAATTATTTAGGACACCTTGGAGGTTATAAGGGTATGAAAGCATCGATAATCCAAATTGGCAACTCTCAGGGCTTGAGAATACCTAAGCCAATTCTTAAACAGTGTGGTTTTGATAGTGAGGTGGAGCTGGAAGTGCATGACAAAAAGCTTGTAATTAAACCTCATACTTCAGTCCGTAAAAATTGGGCAAAAGCATTTGAAAAAATGGCCCAAAATGGTGATGATCAATTCTTGGATTTTCCTTCAAACCAATGGGATAAGGAAGAATGGGAATGGAGGTAAACCGTTTTGATGTGTTTCTGGTGTGCCTCGCCCCAACTATTGGGCATGAAATACAAAAAACAAGGCCTTGCCTTATTATTTCTCCTAATGAAATAAATCACCATATTTCTACAGTCATTGTGGCACCAATGACAACAAAGGGCAAGCGATATCCAACCCGAATTTCGTGTTCTTTTCAAGGGAAGAAAGGGCAGATAATTTTAGATCAAATTCGTACTATTGATAAGAAAAGACTTGTCAAGAAATTAGGAGTTATAAACCCAAAAACGCAGTCGAGGGTACTTGCATTACTTCAAGAGCTGTTTGCTCCTTAACGTCTTTGAAATTAAGGAAAAAGCACAACCGTCGGCTGCAGGGGACGGCAAACAGCGTGGCGGTTTCTCAAAGGGCGTGCCCCACATAACATCTTGTGGTAATTCGTAGTTGGTTGCCCCGCATGTTTGCCGCCCCTGAGCCGTGATGTTAGCCACAAAAATTAATAATTGGAGATATCGGTTATGAAGGTAAATGTAATAATTGAAAAGGATAAATACGGATATTATGCATTTTGTCCCGAACTGAAAGGATGTCATAGCCAGGGAGGTTCTTTGGATGAGGTACTGGAAAATATAAAAGAAGCTATACAGCTTTATTTAGAAACCTTATCTCCGCAGGAAACTCTTGACTATTTAAGCAAAGAAATACTAACAACTTCTTTGGAGGTCAGTGTTGCCTAAACTACCAAGATTGACGGCTGAAGAGGCAGAAAGAATGCTGCTTGCCCGATATGACCTATTGTTCATTGATGAGCTGGGATATCTGACTCTGAAACCAGAACAGGTACCTTCTGACAGTATCTTGATTATGTTCTGGTCTCCGCTTTGGTCACTTTTGGTGTTTGAACGGGAATTCCCCTTATGGAAAAGATCAAAACAGATCGCTGTCGCCATATGTAAAATACATCATCTCAGAAAATTCTCCAGGAGACAGATCCTTGGAAAAGGTGGTAATGCAAAAGTCAAGATTCTGATGTTCCTTTTGGTCCCTGAAGCCCAGTCTGTACAACTGCTCTGTCCACCACTGCGGGTGCCTGGAAAACCAGCCCCGGGCCTTCCTGATCTTAAGGCCCCGTCTTCTGAGCAGGCGGAGCCATGAGGTCAGCCCTATCTGTGGGGCGTATGTGGCCTTGGGATCAAAGAGTGCATCGCCGATCAAGAGTGTATTGCCCTCAATACGACCGAGCCACCAGCCGACAGGCCGACCCCATTGGCAGACCAAAATCAACTGATAATCATAATCAGGATGATCGAGATAACGCCACTTCAGATATGAGGCGGTGCGAGCCACGAGCCACCCGTAATGGCTGCCTACCTTTTCAAAGAAGTTATCTGCCCAGCCTCTGGTCTCCTTGACTATTCTTACCGAATAGCCCCCCAATAGCCTGAAACGCCACGTGTTTTGCTTTAACAATGTTGTCAGGGATGC
>JALTHV010000362.1 GCA_027004315.1 Deltaproteobacteria bacterium | reverse complement strand
CGATGGCCTTGGGATAGGCAACGAATGCAAGGCCTATGCTCTGAGAGACAACTTCGGAAATGGCCTTATTTTGCGTCTTGGCCATAAATCCCAGGACAGAAAATACGGCAATACCTGCAAATAGAGAGTATCCACTGTTTATGACCGCGGTTAAGAACGCATTCTTTGTTATATTGGCCTTTGCCGGCAGATAACTGGCATAAGCTATCATAATACCAAAACCCAGGCTCAGGGTAAAAAAGATCTGGCTGTAGGCATCTATCCAGACACGGGGGTCTAATAATCTTGAAAAATCAGGCTCAATATATGCTTTGAGACCAATCATGGAACCATTGAGTGAAATTGACCAAAAGACAAGGACAGCAGTCAAGAGAAAGAGCAGGGGCATAAATATCTTATTCATATATTCTATTCCGCGCCGGACACCTCTATAGACAATGCCCCAGTTTATAAGCCAGACAACAAAAAGAGTCATAACAATAGGAGTCCTGATTCGGCCTATCTCAGAAGGAAACTTGGTTACTGCCAGGAATTTATTAAAGAAAAAGCCGTTAGGATCCTTTCCCCAGCCGAGGTTGAAAGACAAGATAAAAAAGTTTAGACACCATGCAATAATGACCGTATAATAGAGCACTATGCCAAACATTACAAAAGTAACCGCCCACCACCCAAGCCATTCCCAATTTTTCTTTATCTTTGCATAGGCAAGGGGTGCTGAGCCAACACGTTCCTGCCCAATAGCGAATTCCAGTATAAGCAGCGGGATCCCTGCTGAAAAAAGGGCAATGATGTAGGGAATAAGGAAGGCGCCTCCTCCGTGGCTATATGCCATATAGCTGAATCTCCAGATATTCCCAAGGCCCACTGCAGAACCTACAGTGGCAAAAATAAAGCCGACTTGATTCTTCCAATGTTCTCTCTGCACTCTGTCAATACCCCTCTCTAATTTCTGCGGTCATAGTAACCCTTCATTTCAGATTGTGCAGGGGTTAGCATTAAAAATATGAGAGAGGGCACCTATTGGCTTGCTAAATCTCTGACTAGATGGTACATAAAACCACTTTTTGCTGGAATAATACACGTCCGGTGGAACTCAGTGGTCTATCTGTATTGTCAGATAGCAAAAGGGTATTTCTTATAACCGGGCGAAAGGAAAAAACCACATTATTTTAAGGAGAAACTATGGCCTACGTTACAATGAAGCAGTTGCTTGAGGCAGGTGTCCATTTTGGACATCAGACCAGACGATGGAATCCCAAGATGAAGCCTTATATCTTCGGTGCCAGAAATGGAATTTATATCATAGACCTCCAGAAAACTGTAAAACTCTTTAAAGTCGCCTACGAATTTGTAGTAGATACCGTTGCCCAGGGAGACACAATACTCTTTGTTGGCACCAAAAAACAGGCCCGTGATTCTATAGCTGAGGAGGCAGGCCGCTGTGGAATGCCTTTTGTAAACAAGCGATGGTTAGGTGGAATGCTTACCAACTTTACAACCATCCAGAAAGGTATTGATCGCCTGAAACGCATTGAGGCCATGTTTGAAGACGGTTCTATCGATCGTTTCCCCAAAAAAGAGGCCCTTCGCATGGATAGATTGCGTCAGAAACTCGATCACAACCTGGGGGGAATAAAAGATATGGACTCACTCCCCGGTGCAGTCTTTGTCGTAGATGCAAGACAGGAGCAGATCGCGGTGAAGGAGGCCAACAAACTCGGAATCCCGGTAGTGGCAATAGTCGATACTAACTGTGATCCCGATGGAATAGACTATATTATACCAGGAAATGACGATGCCATTCGGGCCATACGTCTTATCTCATCGCTCATAGCAAACGCCTCTCTTGAGGGTAAGGAACGTCTGATCGAGGCCCAGCAGGCGGCTACTGACAAAGAGGCCGAAGAGGAGGCAGAAGGAACCTCTATCGTAGAAGGAGAAGCCCCTTCAGACAAGTCCCCTGCCCCTGAGGCAACTGCTTAGGCAAAAAATAA
>JALTHV010000361.1 GCA_027004315.1 Deltaproteobacteria bacterium | reverse complement strand
ATACCGCCGGGGAATTCCAGGAGTTCCATGGCCATACAGTTTCGTACACCATAGACACGGGCAACATTATCACCGACTGACAGCACTGTACCTGTCTCGGCGAGATCAATTGTCTTTTCATAGTCCTGAATCTGTTTCTTTATGATGTCACTGATTTCCTGCGCTTTTATCTGTGCCATTATCCTAACTCACCCCTTCCTATAGATTCTCTGATATTCTGTAGCTGGCTCCTGATACTGCCATCCCAGACCATATCGCCTATATGGGCAACTACTCCACCAACTATTGCAGGGTCTTCCTCTATCTCTAGAGTCACCTGTTTGCCAGTAACCTGCGCCAAGACCTCTGCAAATTTCTCCTGGAGATCTTCTGACAGAGGAACCGCAGACTGGATCACTGCACGTACAACCCCGGTTTCCTTATCCATAAGCTCCTGAAAACAAACCATAATTTGCCTCAGATATTGTATTCTGCGGCGATCTACCAGGAGCTTTAAAAAATTCACAAGGGTACCTTCTACAGCTAAGGCCTTTATAATTCCCTCCACGACCGAATGCTTCAGGTCGGCAGGGAATATAGGGCTCACGAGAGTGCCCTCTATATCAGGATTCTCTTCTAAAAAGGCCTCTAAACCTTTTAGTGTCTGGCTGAAGACCTCTAGTTTCCCTTCCTCTTTAGCAGCAGCAAAGAGGGCCTTAGCATATCTTCTGGCTATGACTGTACTAGTCAATTTTTTTGCACCACCCTTTCAAGATATTCACTGATAAGCCGATGATGATCCTGCTCATTCAGATTCTTGCGAATCAATTCTTCTGCCATTTTGACAGCCATATCAGCTACCTCAGTCTGTAGCTTAGTCTTTGCCTTGACAAGTTCCTGCTGTACATAAAATTCTGCCTGGGCCTTGATAGTCTCTGCAGTGTCATGGGCCCGGGCTATAATCTTCTCTTTTTCTGCCTGAGCCTGCTCTCTAAAGGTCTCTAACATATTTTTTGCCTGCTCATCCATACCAGAAAGCTTGCGCTCATACTCTGCATACTTCTGCTCTGCCTCTGATCGTCTAGCTTCCAGGTCATCAAAGGTATTCTGTATGGACTCAATCCTCCCTCTAAGGGCATCTGAGACAGGCTTTTTCCCAAACCTTACCAATAGATAGACAAGAAGAGTGAAATTAAGACAGCCCCAGATAAAATTCATTATCTGTGTATGGCTCAGGCTATGGCTCTCTTCCTCTTTACTAGAGGTAGCCGTTTCATGTGCCTTCTTCTCAGGAACAGCAACAGCACCCCCCGCACTCTGATCTGCCTGAGCTACAAGAATACCATGTACAGACTTAAGGCCTGAGACAGCAGCATGCCCTAAAACACCTTCAGCAGCCCCTGCCACTCCTTCGATGGCTGTAAACATAACCATCAGAGAAAAAACCAAAACTAAGGAAATGCCAACCCAACCCTTCCTCGTATATACCATTTATATAGCCCTCCCCAGAAGCTTTTGGGAAATTTCCATCGCAAAGGCCTCGAGCTTGGACAAAAGGTCCTTCCTAGCCGTCTCAATCTGAGCTGACAGACTCGCCATCAGCTCCTGCTTCTTGGCCTCAGCCTCCTTCTTACCCGCTTCAGTTATATCGGACTCTTCCTTTAGAGCCTCTGCCTTCAAACTCTCCATTGCCTTCTGTCCGGCTGCACGGGCATCTGCCAACTTCTGTTCAAAATCCTTGATAATCTGTTGGGTATTACGCTCGTATTTTTCTCCCTCTTCCCGGATAGAATCCATCTGAGACTCACGCTTTTTAAGCACCTGGCGAATCGGCTTATAGAGCATAGAATTTAGAATGACCATCAGGATTAAAAAACAAATAATCACTACAAGTATTGAGTAATCAATAGATATCATCTTACGTTTCCTTCCTCCAGAGGCCCAAAATCTAAATAAATTAGGAACTTAGAACAAATGAAGCTCCATTCAGAAGTCACTTCAAAATATTCTTACATTATTTAAATAAACCTGTCAATGTCTTTTCAGACTATATACCTCTTTTATCTCCCCAGAGGACTTTATGCAACTGGATCTGAAATCTCACAGGGAGCCTATCCGCTACAATCCAGCCAGCCAGATCAGAAGGAGCTAAGCTTTTCCATACAGGAGAAAACAGGACCTCTGTATAGCGCCAAAGGCAGAGCCTCAGGACCTCCTCCCTTGCCCATTCATAGTCTTCCTGGTCTGTTATCACAAACTTGAGCTGATCCCCCTGATTCAGCCAACGAAGATTCTCTTCAAGCCAAAATTTTTCCATGCCACTTCCTGGGGTCTTCCGATCAACTATCTTGATCACTTCTCTGGGGACATCACTAAGGGGCAGACTCCCATTGGTCTCCAGAAGCACTTTGGCGCCCTCATCCAGCAAGGCCCTGAGCAATGTGAGAGTCCCGGGCTGGAATAGGGGTTCTCCTCCAGTAACCTCTATAAGGTCAATCCGGCTCTGTCTCCACTCCTCAATAAGACCGGTAATATCTTTCTCTTCTCTTCCTGTATAGGCATATCTGGTATCACAATAGGTACACCTGAGATTACAGCCTGACAGACGGATAAAATAACAGGGCCACCCGGCCCATGCCCCTTCTCCCTGAAGGCTCACAAAGGTCTCTGAGATGGAACAGGTTGAGCTATAGGGAGATCTCAAGCCCTTTACTCCTCCCAATAGGTCACTCCAGTCCCAGACGTCTCGCAGACAGTGACCCTTGCCAGATCTACATCGCCAAAGGGCATGAGTTCCTCCTTAATACGTCCATAGATGTACTCTGCCAGTCTCTCTGATGACGGATTCCTCTCTCTGAACCAGGGATGATCATTTAGATTGGTGTGGTCCAGCTCGGACAAGACCCTTTTTAAGGCCTTCTTGAGGTCCCTGAAATCAATAGCCACGTCTATTTTGTTCAACTTTTTGGCCGCGACTACCACCTTTACATCCCAGTTATGGCCATGGAGGTGCTCACAGTTTCCAGGGTAGTTACGTAAGTAGTGAGCAGATGAAAAATGCGTCTTTATAAAAATCTCAAACATATTTCTTGCCCATCTTTTTTGGGAGGGTGACTGTCACAGTTATACCGCCAAGCCTATTTCTTGCAAGACACAGGCCCCCTCCATGTAACTCAACAGACCGTTTTGCCAGGTTCAGGCCCAGACCCAGACCATGGATCTTGGTAGTAAAAAAGGGCTCGCCTGCCTTGCTCAAGTGCCTCCTTGCCATTCCAAACCCTGTATCTATTATCTGGACCTCAACGTTTTCTTTAGAGATAGATACAGAGACTATCAGAGATCCCCCCTCAGGCATGGCATCCACTGCATTCTTTAGTATGCTTAGAAAGGCCCGACGTATATATATGAGATCGGCGTAGAGGATCGGTTCTGGACCAGGGAAATGGGTCTGGAGCCCTATGTTGTGCCTATCCAGATCTGGTTGAAAGAGGGCCAAAGAGGTCTTCATCAGATCGTATAGTCTTACCTGCTCCAGACGCAATTCAGGGACCTGATTAAAATCGAGGATCTCACCAAGGGTCCTTTCCAGACGTCTGCTCTGTTTGACTATTGTGTCTACATAACAAATCAATTCAGGACCCTTGATCTTTCTCTCGAGGATCCTGGCTATTCCCCCTATTACCGAAAGGGGATTCCTTATCTCATGGGCCAACTGATCGGCCATCCTCCCCAGGGCGGCATACCTCTCTGCTTCAACCAAGAGATCCTTGTTACGTTCCACCTCATCATTCAATGTCTTTAATGCCTCAATTCTCTCTTCCAGCAACTTACACATGCGTACCCTGCTGATTGCTATAGAGGCAAAACATGCAAAGAGTTGGAGGGCATCCACATCTTCCTGCTCTATAGGAGATCCAGTAATGAAATTGTCAGCGATGATTACTCCATAGGCCTCTTCCTGGGTAAAGAGTGGCGCGATTACAAACTCATCTGTTGTCTCTAGAATCTGTAAGAGATCCTGTGATGCGGCAAGATCCGTGTTGCCCTTACGCCTGATCAAAAATGCCTGCTTTTGAGTTATCGACTGCACCAGGATGTGGTCCTTTGCCGAAAGGGGGACCCTTATCTGTCTTACAAATTGATTGAGCGGATAGCTGTCATCATAGAATGTATCCCTGACATTATCCAAAATATCAAATAGAGATGGCCGCTTTCGAGATATCTCTGTCCATATCTGATGGGCATCTTCAGGGGTCAGCGGGCCAATTGCCAACTCACCCTGCAGGCACTGTTTTTCACTATCAAGCCAGATCAAAAAGGCTCGGTTAAAACCCAGGCCCTCTTTCATGCTTATACCGACCAGCACGGCCTGAAGGATCTCATCAAGGTCACGCGCCTTCAAAAAGGCCACATTGAGCTTTTCTGCCAGATCCAGTAAGGGCCGGACCCTACTATAGCCGCGGGATAAATCCATGTGGCAGAAGACATTATCTCTGTCTTTATCAGAAGGTGCTATGGTAGATTCACTTATCATTAATATATGGCCTAACTATTCCCCTATTTCTTTGACTGAAACGGCAAACTAATTATCTTAAAACAACTTGACATAAGGCCCTATTTTCGTATATTAACAGTCTTATAGAAGTATTCAAGTATGTGCTGTCTGAACAGAGACATTGGATTCTGTTTTTTGGGTTTAGGTCAGGGATGTTGACATAATTGGGGTAATAGCCTTTTTTAAATTCAGAATTCAAAATTGTGTCTGAATGGATCTTTCATTCAGTCGCTAACTAGGGTTGCTTAAATAACATTTTTGTCTGAAACGATCAACAACAAAAGGAGGAAAGACATGTACAAAAAGATTACATCATTGGCTCTGGCCCTATTTTTCTTGCTAAGCCTGGCAGGCGTCAGCCTGGCAGCAAAGTGCAAGGGTAAAGTCACCAAAATTGATGGGCAAGAGATGGTCATCCAGATCAAAGGCAAGTGTAAAATCAAATGTGGTCAGAAAGTGACCATCAGGCCAAAGAGAAGGGTTATCGAAGGTTGCTAAGTTAAGGATACACCTAATTAAATTAAGGGGGGCCTATAATCAGGTCCCCTTTATAATAATCCCCAGAGAGATCAGAGCCGTCCGCCAAGCCTTTTTTCTCCCAATTTTTTGAGTCTTCTTATAGTCGCTCCATAGTCATGGGAACCAAAAACCGCTGATCCTACTACACAGATATCGGCACCTGCTGACACAACAGCCTCTATGCTCTGTAAATTTATACCTCCATCTACCTCTATAGGCACACAGTAACCCGATCTCGTCAAGGATCTACGCAGGCACCTTATCTTATTGAGGGCCGAGGGGATAAAATTCTGACCACCAAAGCCTGGATTTACACTCATCACGAGTATCAGATCCAGGTCCTCAAGAACATACTCAAGGGTCGAGGGAGATGTAGCCGGGTTCAAGGCAGCCCCAGCCCTGAGCCCATGGGCCCTTATGGCCTGGATAGTCCTATGGAGGTGCGTACAGGCCTCAACATGGACGGTAAGCCAGGAGGCCCCGGCACGGGCAAAGTCGTCTATGTAAAGGTCAGGCGATTCAATCATGAGGTGCACATCAAGAGGCAACTTCGTTGCTGATCGTATGGCCTCCACCACCATAGGACCCATTGTAATGTTGGGGACAAAATGGCCATCCATGACGTCTACATGAATCACATCGGCCCCGGCCTCTTCTACTGATCGAATCTCCTCAGACAGACGGCCAAAATCCGCAGACAGGATAGAGGGTGCAATCTGTACTTTCATAACATATATTATATACCTAGATTATGCACCAGCCAAGTTTGCCAGGGGATAGTAAGTATCCCCGGCCAGCGGTAGCTTTTTTCAGGGTTTCAGTGCGGATTAATGAGCAGAGTGCCCTGATCTTGTGCATCAGGCGATACTCCTGAACCCCTGAAAAAAGCTACCGCTGGCCGGGGGGAATGTGAACGGTTACACAGAGACAAATACAATCAGGGAATAATCAGAAAGGGGAAAAGATGGGCCTGTCATCTGGCAGCATTATAGCCCAAAAGATGCTCGATTCCATAGAAAATGCATCCTGGATCCGAAAGATGTTCGAAGAGGGTGCCCGCCTCAAGGCCAGGTTTGGCGCTGACAATGTCTGTGACTTTAGCCTTGGCAATCCCGACCT
>JALTHV010000360.1 GCA_027004315.1 Deltaproteobacteria bacterium | reverse complement strand
CGTGCGGCGAGGCGTAGTCTAAGACGTTTCACGATCTGGTTGCTTGAAGAAACCGGTCTACTCGACACCAAATTGATGATGAAAAATTTGTATCTTCGGTTAATTCAGAAAAATATATCTGTAACCCATTAAATACATTGGATTTTTTAGCAAGTTACTCCATTTTCGCGCAACATTTAAGTCTTACCTTTTACCTCTTTCTTCCCTTTGCTGATTGTGACTCTCGATATACCTGTAGCTTCACATACAATAGTATCTCCGCCACGTCCTATTGCAATAGCCTCAGATGCGGCCCAGATCCTTTTCTCTCTCTCGGATAAATAGGCGCATATTACTTGGTGTCGTTGTTTGATTTGAGAAATTAGCGCTTGCCGTTCCCCCGAATTCATGCTCTCAATAATGCCATAATATGCAATAAAAAGTCAATAAAATTGTACATGTTATTTTTACTTATTGACTAAGCAGCCCTTTGCCCATAATCTCTTTCACCAAATATTTTAGTACCTATCCTGACCAGATTTGCCCCTTCCTGAATAGCAACAGGATAGGAATTTGTCATCCCCATTGATAGATATTTCATTTCTACACCAGGTAAATTAAGCCTCTTTATATCATCAAATATCCTCTTGGTCTCTACAAAATAGGGCCTCGAGTCTTCTGGATTCCCAAAGCGTGGCCCCATAGTCATAAGCCCCATAACTTTAATGTCTTTAAGCTGTGAAATCTCTCTTATTAATTCTTCAGCATTCTCCGGAAACACTCCCGCTTTTTGCTCCTCGCGGCCACTATTTATCTCTATTAGCGCCGGCATTATCTTGTCAATCTCCCTACACCTTTTAGCAATTTCATTTGCTATCTCTATAGAACCAATAGTCTCGATCATATGGAAAATCTGTACTGCTTTTTTTACCTTATTTTTCTGTAGACGCCCGATAAAATGCCACCTTACCTTTTCTCCTATCACTCTATAGAGCTTTTCCGCTTCCTGAACATAGTTTTCACCAATTATATTTGCGCCTGCCTGTATAGCTTCTAATACTTCTTCAACACTTCTTGTCTTGGCTGCAGTCACCAGTTCGACTCCATCTGGCAACTCGCCGAGAATTTTCTGGACATTATGCCTAATCGTCATGCCATGCCTCTTACTAATGTTGGTAAAGACAAACCGATATAATTGCCCTTGTGAAGGGACAGCAAATCTTATTTTGAGGGCAAAATACACTGCCTTTCAATATGGATAAGGTAGTCTTGAAATCTGGAAAAGGCAACCTGCCCCAGGCTGAAATATTCAATAACTCTCTGTACAAAACGAGAAGTAGGGCACACGGCGCGTCCTACCCCCTATTTCAGTAATAATATAAGTATGTTATCGTGTATTACCGTAAGTTCTCAATAAGTCCTGGTAACTTCGATGTAACCGATCATATTCCCCCCGGCCAGCAGTAGCCTTTTTTCAGGGTTTCAGGAGCATCGCTTGATGCACAAGATCAGGGCACTCTGCCTATTAATCCGCACTGAAACTCTGAAAAAAGGCTACCGCTGGCCGGAGACGCGAACGGTTACTCCAGAACTTATTGAGAAGTTACGTATTACCTTTTGAAATTACCCGTTATCCACGGTAGATATAGTTTATGAACCTGATCAATGAGGCATCACAGAATATAACTGACCGCCTGACATCGTATGCTGCCAATAGGGACCAGGCGGCATGGCCAAGAATCTTGCCAATGGCAAAGATATCCCGGAGGTCTATGGACTTGATTGACTATAGTTATAACCACTGCCTATCAAGGCTGGATAGACGTAACCGTTCACATTCCCTCCGGCCAGCGGTAGCCTTTTTTAGGGGTTCAGGAGCAGCTTGATGCACAAGATCAGGGCACTCTGCCTATTAATCCGCACTGAACCCCTTCAAAATGCTACCGCTGGCCGGGGACGTAGAGGGTTGCAACAGGAGGGGGTGTGAACGGTTACGGATGGACCAATAGGATAAATTGGAACATGACGGTCGAGACATCAGAATTTATAAATTCAGGAAAAGGTCAAATAGCTTAAGAAAAGACGACCACAGCCTGCTGCTGAACGCTCAAAAGGACTTCCTATATTGCATTACAAAATTCACTTGCGCTTATATGAAATATCCAGGGTAGGAATTTCTTTTCTTGAATTCTATTATGTAACTGCTATAATTAATTTACTGTATACTGGGTAGTAGACTGGATTTAATGTAAATGAGTCTCTTTTTCAATTTTAATATTACTGAGATGACATTTAAATAATTGATAAAAAAGTAAGATAGGAGGCCAAGATGGATACAGTAAGGGCTATAGATTTATCAGAGAGAAAGACAGAACTTATGGATAGAGTAAAGGCCATTTTACCAGAGGGCGGCAACCTTGGTCTTTGCCTTACCTGCGGGAGTTGTGTATCTGGCTGTCCGGCAACAGGTCTTGAGGGTTTAGACCCCAGAAAATTTTTAAGGATGGTAGTCCTTGGATTGGATGAAGAGGTAGTTAGTACTCCGTGGGTGTGGATGTGTACTATCTGTAACAGATGTGTATATGCCTGTCCCATGAAAATTGATATCCCAAAATTAGTATATGAAGTCCGTGCAACATGGCCAAGGGACAAGAGACCTACTGGCATCCGTAAGTCATGCGATTTTCATGTCAAGACGGGCGGGGCCATGGGTGTCTCAAAAGAAGATTGGATATTTGTAGTAAATGATGTCTTGGAGGAATTCAGGCAAGAGCCTGGGTGGGAGGACCTTCAGGCGCCCATGGATAAAGAGGGGGCCTATTATTGCCTTAATCAAAATTCCAGGGAGCCTGTTACAGAGCCAGAGGAGATGGTGCCCTTATGGAGGATATTACATATAGTGGGGGCTGACTGGACTTATCCCTCAGAGATGTGGGGTGGAGAAAACTATTGCATGTTTCTCGCAGACGATGAAAAGTGGGAATATATCATCAGGACCTTGGCCAAAAAGGTAGATGATCTGGGATGTAAGGTGCTTGTAAATACGGAGTGTGGTCATTCATTTTATGCAATGTATGCCGGATTAAAGAAATTTAATATACCTCACAAGTTTGAGTTTAAGAGTATAATCGAGTTATATGCAAAGTGGATCAGGGAAGGAAAGCTAAAGGTAAATGCCGACTGGAACAAAGACGGCCTGAAGTTTACTGTGCAAGATCCCTGTAAGTTAGTGAGGCAGTCCCTGGGAGACACTATTGCAGAAGACCTGCGTTTTGTAATAAAAAAGTGTGTAGGGGAAGAAAATTTTGTGGATATGTACCCCAATAAGTCAGACAATTACTGCTGTGGTGGTGGAAGTGGTGCATTGCAGGCCCCTTATCCTGAGGAGCGCAGGAAATATGGGGAAACCAAATTTAATCAGATTATAGAGACGGGTGCGGATATAGTTATTACCCCCTGCGAAAATTGCCTCTCCCAGATATTGGATCTTTGTGAGTACTATAATGGTAAATATAAGACTATTCACCTCTGGACCCTAATTTGTCTCTCGCTTGGCATCTTATCAGAAAAGGAAAGGGCATATATAGGCGATGTAGGTCTATAATGCCGGATTAACGTAATCCTTCATTTACATCTGTTCCTGACAACCTATAGGGGTAGAGTATATATCTGCCCCTATATCTCTTAATCCATCTTTTTAGTGGCCTTATTTTCTCTGGGATCATGATTATAGTCATATCGAGCAAAAAAGGAGGAATCGAGGCATGAAAAGGACCAAAATTGTGTGTACTATTGGACCTGCTAGTCAAGATCCAGGTGTCTTGGAGGAGATGATTCGGGCAGGAATGGATGTTGCTAGGCTCAATTTTTCTCATGGGACTAGAGATGATCACCTAAAATCCCTGACCTTGGTTCGATCGATATCCAAAAGAATAGGGAAACCCTTGGCCGTTTTACAGGATCTGGCCGGACCGAAGCTGCGGATTGGGTCTCTTGCCAATAGAGAGATACAGTTGAAAGAGGGGGACCTTTTTGCACTGACCATGAAGCCAATAGTTGGAGATGCCAGGAGGGTCTCGGTAAATTACCCGGCCATGATACAAGATGTCCGGATTGGAGACACCCTACTCCTTGCTGACGGGAGTATCCAACTAAAGGCGGTAGCCAAGGGCTCGCAGGAAATTGATTGCAGGGTCTTGCTGGGGGGGACCCTTAGCTCTCACAAGGGAATCAATCTGCCAGTGGATATTCCATCCATCCCTGCCTTTACTCCACAGGATAGAGAGGACCTCCTCTGGGGGATAGAGCAAGGAGTAGACTTTGTGGCCCTGTCTTTTGTCCGCAGGGCAGGAGATCTCTTGGAGGCCAAGAGGATCTTGAGACAAAAGGGCGCCCCGATCCAGATCATCGCCAAGATCGAAAAGGCCTGTGCCCTTAAAAATATAGATGAAATCATTGAAACTGCAGACGGGATCATGATCGCCAGAGGAGATCTAGGGGTAGAGACTCCTCTGGCGCGGGTACCAATTGTCCAAAAAGAGCTGATTAAGAAGGCCAATTTGGTTGGGAAGCCAGTAATTACAGCCACCCAGATGTTAGAGTCCATGGTTGACAACGTCCGGCCTACCAGAGCCGAGGCTGCGGATGTGGCCAATGCAGTGCTGGATGGTTCAGATGCCCTCATGCTCTCTGAAGAGACTGCAGTGGGGAAATATCCTGTAGATGCGGTACAGGTGATGTCCAATATTATCCAGGAGACAGAAAAGGATTTCCCCTTCTGGACAATGCTCGGTCAAGAGGTATCCTCTAGGTCCTCAAGCATTGAGAATGCCATAAGCCAGTCCAGCAATAATATGGCCTGCTATTTAAGGGCCCAGGCCATTATTACTCCTACTGAATCAGGCCAGACTGCCAGATTGGTTGCCCGCTACAGGCCAAAGGCCCCTATCTTGGCAATTACTCGCCATGCCTCCATACAACGGCAATTACAACTCTCGTGGGGGGTCTATCCCTCTGTCTTGCTCGACTACTCAGACCTGAACGATATGATGCAACAGGCAAAGCAGATAGCCAAGACTAATGGCTGGGTCCATGGTGGTGATATTGTTGTCTTTACGGCTGGTCTGCCCTTAAAGGAGGCAGGGAATACCAACTTGATCAAGGCAGATCAAGTCTAAGATAAAGAGGCTCTCGTAAGGTGACCGTTCATACCCTCTTCTGTTGCAACCGTCTACGTCCCCGGCCAGCGGTAGCATTTTGAAGGGTTTCAGTGCGGATTAATAGGCAGAGTGCCCTGATCTTGTGCATCAAGCGACGCTCCTGAAACCCTTCAAAATGCTACCGCTGGCCGGGGGGAAATGTGAACGGTTACCACGTAAGCAGGGCATCTTTAGCGTGTTAAGGCAGTGCAGCCACCAAGGCCTTTTCTGTAAGGATTCCACAGAGAAAATAGCCACTTATTTGCTTTGCAGCCGTGGCAACGCTGTATTTCTTCCTGCTAGAGAGCACCCAGAAGCGAGACATCTCATCCAAGGCCCCGAAAAAGGCCCTCTTGAATATCCCAGGCATCACTTCTGCCCTAAAGATCTCTTGGGCCTGGCCCTGGCGTACTATCTGTGAGATAATGTTTAGATATTCGGCGAATTTCTTATTACGATATTCCTTCATAAACTTGCTGCTTTGACGCAGCTCTACCTGTATCACCTCTGCCAGGTCTCTATTTTCTTCCACAAGACTCAAGTGAAGGTGGGCAAAGCACTCCAACTTCTCTCGTGGATCATCACAGGCAGCAATCCTTTGCTTTACTCTGGCAATTATTTCGCCTATCTCTTCCTCAAATATGGTGATGAGGATGTCATACTTATTGTTGAAATAGAGATAGACAGTCCCATCGGCTACATTGGCTTCCTCGGCTATCTCCGCTATGCGCGAATTAAAAAAACCGTTATGGGCAAAGACCTTTATGGCAGCCTTTAATATCTTTTCGTGTTTGTCAGCGACTCTCACAGAAAGACCATCACAGGCATGATAGTGATACAGCATTTAATGAATGTATGTTCATTCATTTATTTATTCCTTTTTTCCTTCTCTTGTCAAGGGAGAAAACATTTTTTTCAGGTCTTGGCATGGGCTAAACTGGATATTTCATATAAGCGCGAGTGAATTTTGTGATGCAGCATAAGAGGTCCTTTTGA
>JALTHV010000359.1 GCA_027004315.1 Deltaproteobacteria bacterium | reverse complement strand
CTTCATAAAATGTCTCCCCCTCAACGATGGGCATGCCACTCATTTTGCATGCCAAGAGTTCATCTATGGGAAGACGTCCTCTTCGCTGGTCCATAGCAACTACAATTTCTTCAGCACCTATCTCTTTTGACCGCTGACACAGCCCAGAAAAAGAGTAAAAGACCGGGACATCACTATAGATATCATCTACAGGTGCCTCTTCTAGGGCTACAGCAGCAAGTCTATAAGCACACTCATACCCATTTTTATTTAGCCTTAATTCTCTGATTATCTTTTTAGAAAAGGCTCCGGATCCTACAATCAAGACCGGGGTAGTCCACCAGCCTTTTCTTAAAACCAGACAATAAGCATATCTCCAAAGACTGCTTAGAAAACCAAAAATCAACAGACCTGCCAAGAGGACACTTTGGTCTGGCAAGAGGGCCGGAGAGACAAAATAGAGGGCTTCCAAAAAAATAAGGGTGCCACCAAGGGCCAGGGCCAGCCGGCTAGCCATCTCCATATAACTGAACCTGGAACTAACAGTATAGAAGTTGCTGTAATAAAGATTAAAAAAATAGACAACGACTATCAGCAGTAATCTGGAGTACATGGGGAGGATATTAACTGCAGAAAGATCTCCGCCATGGTGATAGACTGCGGCCGCAATCAGAGAAAGGAACAGTAAAAAGCCTTCACCTCCCAAAAAGATTAGGTTCCTGATAGGATATTTTTTCCCAAATAATTTGATCATGGATCGCTCATCCAGACAGTGAAGCCATTTTTTGACTATCTCTGTGACTTATTGCTAACCTGTCTATCTCCATTCATAAGTGCCCCTCAGCCTGAAGAGTACGAGGCTGTCCCTATACTCATCATAGCCACCGGATCTATAACCACTATAGCCACTATAGCCCCCGGATGACGACCTCTTCCGCTGCGTCAATTCGACCACTGCACTCAGCCAGGGCAATATCTGATAGGAAGTGCCTAATGAGATATCCCAGGTATTATCTCGATTATTGCCTCCCTCGCGAGTAGTGTACTCCTCGCGAAGATATGAACTTGTGGTATAAACCTCGGTCCTTGGGGATATGCTGTGAGTAGCTGACAGGGAGACGCCTTTGTATTTTGTAAAGCCTCTGTTTTCTGCATCGGTATATTCCAACCTGTAGCCCCCCTCACCAGTGAGAGTTACGGATCCTCTGGCGAATCTGCGGCTCAGAGTGAAGCTATATGCATCCCCATTACTTGAGGAAGACTCCTTGGGATCCAAATAGAAAAATCCGAGGGAGCTGCTCAGGGTCCATAGGGGACCAAAGTCATGATCAAGGCCCGCCATTACACTATGAACATTGTAGTCTTCTATCCCCGGGTCCTGAGAGGAGAAAATCTCAAGCCCATAATCCAGGTGTAATGTGGTGTGCGGAGACCAGCGCCACTGATAGCCAAACTTTAAGTCCTCGGTCTTAAGGGGTTGACTTGCCTCAAGAGGCGGGTCTGCCTTGTACTCTATTTGGTTCCAGGAATAGCCCAGGATAAAACCGTGGCGATGGCTAAACCAGTATTCCAGTTCCAGGCTGGGACCGTATTCCACGTCATCTTCAATTTCCGGATCCTTGTTCCATAAGCGGCTGTCAAGATATGAGACAGTCACCCTGTCTTCTTCGCCGAATTGATATGTAAAGCCGGTGTCCACTGTATTCCTGGAATACTTATTCCTGGTCCGCCTCACTGCAGTAATCTCTGGGTTTTCTTCCAGAGGCTCCTCGCTTTGATAAAAGCCTTCCCTTATGTGCCAGGATAGGTTTTGACTGAGCCGTTGATCCCAACTGAGGTCTCCCGAGTGTCCAACATAATTATCGTCAGTATGACGCTTAAACTTGACTATTCTCAGGATGTAATGGGCTGAAAAGGTCCTGGTTGCACTGACCTCTTCCATGTTTAATTCAGGACTGAGTTGGGTTATAAAATCAGAGGTCTCATTGTCTGACCTCAAATATATATTGCTGTCATGG
>JALTHV010000358.1 GCA_027004315.1 Deltaproteobacteria bacterium | reverse complement strand
AGCGCAGCGGAGGAGAACAGGGAGGGTCCTATGCTGCAAAGACCTTAGAAAACAAGGGGCGAGAGCATGTTGGAAAAAGAAGCACCCTGTGATCGGTTACCAAAATGAAGCCTCCACTTATTGAGAAGTTACTAAATTCTTAGATAAGATGTCTGGATTCCTGCTTTCGATTGAGAAACTACCCATTTTTTTTCTTAAATAACTCCACATCATAGATCCTTGCCTGAAAGACCTCAATCACTTTCTGGACCAGCGGGGACTGAATCAGTTCAGCCCGAGGGTCGGAGTCCACTCCTTTGGCATCTCGATTCTCTGCCTCAGGTGTCTCTTTTATTGCTATATTGATGACACGCCCAAAGAAGTCCTGCGTCAATTTTTTTAGACGTTGTCTATTGTCCTGGTCAGAAAGCAGGTCCTGTTGCATACCTGACCTGCATATAAGCTTGACCCGCTCCTTATCTGCCTCTATCTCAATCGCCTCACAACAGGCCAATAGCGACCCAAGCGAGGGCCTCTGTTTTTTAACAAAATTTACAAATTCGGTCCACATCTCCGGGTCAATTTTTTTAGCCACTTGAGGAACAGGGGTGGTACTGCCGGCAGGGGCCGTGTCTATCTCCTTGTCTATCACTTTATGGGGTGGTTCAGAAAGAAATTCCCTCTTGCCCTGGGGTAAAGACAGAAGCCTATTTACCTGCCCAAGGAGCTCATCTATCCCCACTACCTCCCTCATGGTGCAGAGCCTGGACACCAGTATCTCTAATGATAACTTGGGCGTACTACTTCTATATATTGCTTCCTGCCCCTTTATTAAGGCATCTATTACCTGTAAGAGACTATGAGCGCTATATTTTGAGACAAGAGAAGAAAACTCATCTATATCTTCCCTGCTCAAGTCCACCAGGGCCGCTGCCTTTTCCAGACCGAGGCTCCTCAGGACCATCAGGTGCCTGAAAAATAATACCAGGTCCATGGTAAATTTTTGTATATCTTTTCCAAAATTATAGACCTCATCAATAAATCCGAGGGCCTTGGTTATATCGCCCTCCAAAATAGCAATAGCCAATCCCTTGAGGACCTCAGTCTCTACGACACCCAAGGCCTCGCAGACCTCTTTTAGAGAGGTTGCGCCATAGGCAGTCACCTGATCAAGGAGACTCAGGCCGTCTCTCACGCTGCCTCCGGCCTCTCTGGCCAACAAGAGTGTTACGTCCCGCTGGAACCCCATCTTCTCTGCCTTGACTATCTTGTCCAGATAATCGGCCAGTTCCAGGGTACCGAGCCGGCGGAATTCATAGTGCTGACACCTTGAGTGTATGGTAGCAGGGATCTTCTGGGGTTCAGTAGTGGCAAAGATAAAGTAGACATGGGGGGGAGGCTCCTCCAATGTCTTTAAGAGGGCATTGAATGCCTCCTTGGTCAACATGTGGACCTCGTCGATGATGTAGATCTTATATCTGCAGCGGGCCGGTTGAAATAGTATGCCCTCTCTGAGCTGGCGGATTTCATCTATACCCCGGTTAGACGCCCCGTCTATTTCCTGTACATCCACAGCAGATCCAGCGGTTATCTCCCTGCATGCCACACACTTAGTACAGGGATCAGGAGCCGGGCCAGACTCACAATTCATGGCCTTTGCCAATATCCTGGCAACAGAGGTCTTGCCTACCCCCCTTGGTCCACTGAAGAGGAGTGCATGGGCAATACGATCGTTTTTTAGGGCATTTTGGAGGGTTCTGGTGACGTGCCTCTGGCCAACTACCTCTTCAAATACCTGGGGACGCCATTTTCGGGCCAGAACTAGATAGGACATAGATTAAAATAACTGTCTCATTATATAATAAAATATAATAAAAATGATAGCCAAGCACCCCTGCAACACACGAAGGGCCCTACTGCCGTTGCTTCCTCCCGGACCTGGCGGGGTTCGCAGGGTTTCGTTGCGCAGGACCTGGCTATCAAGTGGTTGAATTCAAATATACATGGCGGAGAGGGTG
>JALTHV010000357.1 GCA_027004315.1 Deltaproteobacteria bacterium | reverse complement strand
CAGCGCTGGAAAAGTCAGCAAGAAAGAAGCCGAGGACCACGCAAGGGCGGAATATGAAAAATTCGCTGCTCGCCGTAGGGAATACAAGGAGACCCTGGGGGAAGCAGATTACGTAAAACAGCTTGAGGAAGCAGCGAAAATGATGCCGGGAAAGGGCAAGGGAACGAATAATGACAAGAATTAAGACACTGTAGTTAGAACTGAAGGGAGAACCCAGTACAGTGGGAACGATTAACCGGTATGTTTGTTCGTGCGGCAGTGATATTTTAGTGGATGCCAATGGACTTCTTGGACCAATCAGCAAAGATTTCCTGAAATACACCGACCTGATAAATTTGCAGGAATTTGCAAAACTTCCTGGTGCAATCCTTTTAGCAGAAGGTGGGATGGGGAAAACGACCTTTATGCAGCAACTGAAGAATCAATTCCCCAAAGGGCGGGCACATCTGGTTGAGCTTGGTCGATATTCCGGTGATCCTAACGCGTTGCGAGAGGATATCCGTCCATTTATTCAAACTGCATCAAACAGCTCAGCCTTTGCGTTTATCTTTGACGGATTAGACGAAGCCGAAGATTTATCTGGTGCGGTATTGCGGCTGATTTCTGAATTTTCCCAAACTTCAACGATCTGGATCGCATCCCGTGATGTGTTAGCCATTCGTTCCATACAATCGGAACTTTCCAACCTCAAAACACACAGCCTTGCACCATTGTCAGAACAGAATATTAGAGAACTTGCCGTTGACCATGGTATAGATGGAGACAGTTTTCTAAAGACCATACATCAGCAAGGAATTGCAGGAATTTGCGCCAAACCTCTTGGCTGCGAACTCGCTCTATCCATTTTTAGTGACAATGGTTTGGCAGACATGACTCAACGAGACCTATGGGTCCAGGGAATAAGAAGGCTGTGCGATGAGACACCATCCGCCACCAGGCGCTCAAGAACTCAAAATTCTTACACCTTAGACCAGATTGTAGAATGCTCGGCATGGATCGCTCTCTGCTTTGCGTTGTCTGATTGCACTGCAATATGGGTTGATGAACAAAGCCGCTACCCTCAGCGATGTATAAGTATCTCCAGTCTCGTAACAGACAAGTTCCCGCCGAAGCTAATCAGGACGACGCTTGAGAGAGGAGTGTTCACTCCACTAGGGGACGGACGGATTCGATTTGCCCACTTTGTTTACAAAGACTATCTCGCTGCGTATGGATTAACGATATTCATTCCTTCAACACACTGGACAACGCTTCTTTTAAATGCCGACAGAAATGGAGTATTCCCACAACGATTTGGAATAGCGTGTTGGCTTGCTTCCTTTAATCAAGGCTTTCTTGAAGAACTTTCCGGTATACAGCCTGAACTTCTCCTTGCATCAATGGATACGGTTCAAGCTGTTGGTCCTGCAAAGCTTTGTAGCGCTCTCCTTAGCCGTGCTGACAGCATCAGCTACCAACAAAGGCACAGCGATGTCATCGCAGGGAATCTCTTCCGACTTGTGTCCTCAGAGACTTCAGCCATTATCAGAGATTGTTTATTGGATAATGATGCCACTGACTCCGCAGTCGAGTTTGCCACAGAGATAGCAGAGGCTTGCGAGTTTTCTGAGCTCTCAGATGTATTTGCTGATCGTGTGCTTGATTCGACACTACCCCTCCGTCAGCGCATAGATACATCCTATGCCCTTTGTCGACTGAAAGATACAGTTGCTCAGGGACGGCTTAAATCACTTCTACCTATCAATCCGGCAAGCGATCCACAAGATGATCTGCGAGGGAACGTGCTTCGTTGTTTATGGCCTGAACATCTCACACCTACTGAACTGCTGAGGCATCTTACCCCACCGCAAAAAGCAAATTACACTGGATCATACGGATTATTCCTCGAATACGAGCTTCCTGGTTCGCTTAAATCCACTATTGACGAAAATAATGCTTCGGACTTGTTAGCATGGGCTCTTGATCATATCACCGAGCATGATCCCTTTAATCGACTTGGCCGACTGGCGCGGGCAATATTCACTTTTTGTTGGCAATGGGCATCGATTCCTGCAATCGCGAGTACCTTGGCACAGGGCTATCTTAAAGCCCTTGAGAAACATAGATCACCGTTCCTGCAGAAAGAATACGGAGATAGGTCAAATTTATTTCTGTCCCTTGAGGATTTCTTGCGAGATATCGATGGGCGTTTTGCAGTTCTTGATGTCATTTTCAAAGAAAATACCATTTCCGAAAGAGCGCTGTCATACATATGGGTTAATGACTATCCACTGTACACGCCAGAGGATTTTGGAAAACTTATCGATCGGGCATTGACAGAGCCAGATAGACTATTTGCAGAAAAATGGATCAATTGCATCAAAGCTGTCATATGGCGGGTCGGTTTGCAAAGCTATGCTAGCAAAATTGGTGAATTACACGCTCTGCATCCTGATCTTATCGATTCATTCCATAAAATCAGAGAAGAGACTGATGCGGCGGCAAGACGCGCAGAAGAAATGAATCGGAAATGGCAAAAGGAAGCTGCGGATAGCAAGATAAAAGAACAGGCCAATCAACGGCGCATTGACCAAGAGATCAAATTAGCTCTTCAGCAAATAGAGCTGGCTCCAAAATCTTTTGGACGGATAACAGCCTGGCTTCACTCGGATATGGGTCGGCGACAATTAGGGCCTATTGATTTACAACAATCTATTGGCTGGAAAAAGCTCACATCCGAAGAGCAAAACGCCTTAATCATTCTCGCTGAACGTTATCTCAAGGAAAGCACCATAGAGCCGACCGCTCCCAACCAACATATTTATTCAGTTGCTCAAGCCCTCACTTTGCTTCGCGTTATGAAGCCAGGCGTCTATCAGGGGCTTACAAAAGATATATGGCGCAAATGCAGCGTTGAGTTGCTCAAGACAGCTTTTGATGAGCACATGGAATGCCTAACTCCGCTTTTTGACACGCTTTCCACGAGTTTTCCTGAAGTAGCCGAAACTGCATTATTGAACGTACTTGATCAGGAATTGAATAGCGGCCACATTTCTATTTTGCGTCATTGGGGCGAGAGACTTACCGACAAACAGGCACAGAGTATCTTGCAAATTGCGAAATCTCCTGATATTGCCTCTGAAAAGAGCTTTCTTATTTTTTCCGAACTTGCTCGCCACGGTCAAGAAAACTTGGTTCGTACTTATTTGGATACTCTTTTTAACCGTAACAGGGAATCACCTCCAGACGTATCTCTCAATAAACACCTCGCACTTGCTTTCTCTCTTAGTCCCAATAGCTATATCCATCAAATTCTTGAAACCCTCCAGTCAAACTGTGAATGGGGTAGGCAGTGGATAGAAACAGCCTTGATGAGCTGGGAAAGTGGTTTTGCAAAAGGCCTTTTCGCATGCAGTCTTGATATCGTTGCAGACCTCTACATCTGGCTGCACACTGAATATCCTGCCAAGACATACCCTGAGCACGAAGAGCCCTATAGCCCAGGGCCACTGGACAAAATTCATGAACTTAAATCCCGCATCATAAATCACCTGACAAGCAGTGGCATTAGAGGCTCCGTCGTTGCTTTGAAGAAAATTCTTCGTCAATTCCCAGAAGACACTTGGTTAAGCAATTGCATCATTGAAGCAAAGGCCACTGAACAGGCAAAGAATATCGCTACTCTCTCAATTGAAGACATCAAAAAACTTTATGACAGGAAGAGTGCGTCTTGCCGGTTGATCAATTCGGGTCATGACCTCCACGCACTGATTTTGGAGAAACTTGAGGAATACCAGATGTATTTACAGGGTGATATCCCTGCGATCGGGGACCTGTGGGACACTACCATTTCTCCTCGACCAAGAGACGAAGGATATCTTTCCGATCACCTGACGCGTTTTTTGAAGCTTACGCTTTCATCCGAAATCATCATTAATCGCGAGGTTCAAATCAGGCACAAGCTATATAGAGAGGGAGAAGCCGGATCGAGGACTGATATCTGGATTCAGGCAATCGATGAAAATGGTCAAGCCTTAACGCTCTGCATTGAGGTAAAGTGTAATTGGAATGCCTCTGCAAGGACGGCTCTCAAGGATCAACTCATAGACAAATATATGTCAGGTAGAACAGCAACAGCTGGCATTCTACTTCTTGGTTGGTATGCCTGTCCCAAATGGGATAATGCAGACAATCGGGAAAAGAAATCAACCGCAATATGGCCCGATATTAATGTGGCCAAAGATGAACTCAAAAAACAGATAGACCGAGAACGCAAAAATGGCATTTTGGTTACGGCTAAAGTGATAAACTGCACCTTGGAATGAGTACAAAATTCAACATTGTTAATAATCTACTGAAACTGAATATGAAAACAATATGAGTAAGCGGAACGAAAACAGACCGGGGAAATGGAAGTGAACAGTGAAAAGTTAAAAGCAAAAAAGAAAGCCCGTAATAAAGGACGTCATGGATATAAGAAGACAAAAGTAGGGTGGATACCTCAGGAATGGGAGTGTGTTGCAATCAAAGAGGTCTGTTCTCAACCTGTTTCAGGATATAGTGCAAAAGGTACTGCAGAAGCGGTTTACCCAAATGATTCTAATATTGGTGTGTTGAAGCTTAGCTGCATAATGGAAGGATATTTCAATTCAAATGAAAACAAAAAAGTAGTCCAAGCTGACATTCCTAAAATCAAAGCTTCAATTTCCAAGGACACTATGCTGATTAGCCGTTCAAATACTGAAGAACTTGTAGGTATAGTTTGTTATGTAGAAAGAGATTATCCAAATCTATTCCTCTCAGATTTGATATGGCAAGTCTCAGCGAAAAATGCAGAAATTCTAAGTATTCGCTGGCTCACCAATCTTCTCCTGACAAAGGAGTACCGAAGAAAGATTGCTGCACGTGCTAATGGCACGAGTGGCAGTATGAAAAAAATTACGAAAAGGGGATTCCTAACTCTACTCATTTCCCTCCCCCCTCTCCCTGAACAGAAAAAAATAGCTGAAATCCTCTCTGCCTGGGACCGGGCGATAGAAATTACGAATCGGTTAATTACGAATTACGAATTGTTGAAAAAAGGATTGATGCAGCAACTTCTCACCGGTCGGATGCGGTTCCCTGAGTTTGACCACGAAATACACGAAAAACACGAAAAGAAAAAAGGTGAGCTGCCGGAGGGATGGAAGGAAGTACGGTTGGGGAGAATTTGTTGGATACGTAAAGGTGTACAATTAAATAAATCGACATTATCTACGAATGGACAATACCCTGTAATCAATGGTGGTGTAGAGCCCTCTGGTTTTACAGATAAATGGAATCAAAAAGAAAACACAATTACTATTAGCGAGGGCGGCAACTCATGTGGGTATATCAACTATATTACACAAAAGTTTTGGAGTGGTGGGCATTGTTATACTTTAGAAGAAGTGAGCCAAGATAAATTATATTTGTATTATTTCCTGAAATTTTGTGAGTATAAAATTATGCGTTTGAGAGTTGGATCAGGATTACCAAATATACAGAAGAAAGACATACACAATTATATAATAACAATCCCTTCTCTTCCCGAACAAACCCGCATTGCCGCGGTCCTTTCCACCTGCGACCGGGAGATTGAACTGCTGAAAAAGAGACAGGAAAAACTGAAGGAACAGAAAAAGGGGCTGATGCAGAAGCTGCTGACAGGGGAAGTGCGGCATCCTGATTTTTTGGACTATAGTGATATCCCTGAGGATAGTATCAATGATAACCAATAACCTTATATCGCGGCATGAAATTCAAGGCCATTCCCGACTCATCGCTTTTTTTGACGAGTGTGGAGATCACTCCATGGAAAAGATTGACAGGGATTTCCCCCTCTTTGTTCTGGCAACTGTTATTGTAGAGCGCAGGGTTTATATAGAGGAAATTGTCCCTCGGCTGAACCACTTTAAGCTTAGCTACTGGGATCATGAAGGGATCAATCTGCACAGCCGGGATATCCGCAAAGCTCAAGGGCCTTTTTCCATTCTCCAGAACAGTGAGCGACGCGAGCGTTTTTTGACGGAACTGACGATACTGATGGAAGAACTACCTTATACTTAAATGTTGCGTGAAATTGGATAGTTTTGGTCAAAAGTCCTGCACAATCAATAGGTTAGACAATATTAGCCCGTTTAGTAACCTATAAGCTACATCAGGATGACAAAGTCAAGTTGCCTCCCT
>JALTHV010000356.1 GCA_027004315.1 Deltaproteobacteria bacterium | reverse complement strand
GGTCCATAAAGGGCCCTGAGGTACTTATGACCCCAGACAAGAATCTGGCAATGTGGGTACAGAGACACACGGATCAGAAGGTCCATTACTGGCCTGGTTACTGTCCGATTCACAATAACCTGACAGTGGCCGAGGTGAAGGAGGCGAAGGCCGCCCATCCCGGGGCCGTGCTGATGGCCCACCCGGAGTGCCTTCCAGAGGTACTAGATATGGCTGATGCAGTAAAAAGCACTAGTGGTATGCTCACCTTTGCAGCCAAGTCCAAGGCAACAGAATTCATCGTGGGCACAGAGATTGGGCTCTTACACCAGTTGAAGAAACAGAACCCTGAGAAGAAATTCTGGGCCGTTTCTCCAAAAATGATATGCACAGACATGAAAAAGACAGGCCTTAATGACGTAGTGCAGGCCCTCAAGGCAGAAGGGCCTGTGGTTACTATACCTGAAACGATTCGTTTAAAGGCCCTCAAGGCAGTTGAGCGTATGATGGCCGTGCCGCGGGACTAAGAGGATAACTATTGATGCCTAAAGAGAATCAGTGGACCAAACGGGATAAAATTTTTGTAATAGAAATGGTATTGATAACTCTGCTGTTCTCTATGCGGAAGGGTCCGTTAATACATGCCTCAATTCATACCCTGCGTGATGTCTTTGTATCTATATTTTACAGCCTTGCAATGGTCTTTATCTTTATTGGGCTCACAAAAAAGACTTTTAAGTATAATCCAACCAGGGTACAGATAATCAAGTGGACAGTAGGCCTTGCGGCCTTTTTTTCAGTGAGCCAATTCGTTCATGAGGCCTTTCTTATCCTGACTCACCAGTTGCCTCATCCATGAGATCCTTTGGTTAGATGGAGGTGCACGGCTTGACTGTAACCGTTTATGCCCCGGCCAGGGGTAGCCTTTTTCAGGGTTTCAGGAGCATCGCCTGATGCACAAGATCAGGGCACTGTGCCCATTAATCCGCACTGAAACCCTTCAAAAGGCTACCCCCGGCCGGGGGGAATGTGAACAGTTACGCTTGACTTATGTCTTCAGAAAAGATTATCCTGATAGATGTCTAGATGAGAGGTCTATTCAGACACAATTTTGGATTCTAAATTTTGGATTTTAAATTTAAAAGAGATATACATGTAGAGACGAACCTATGTGTTAGCCCTAGGAATATTGAGCTATCTAACTGATAACCGATCACAGGTTATCCTAATTGTCATCTCGTGCGTTTTTCTTGGGAGAATATTGTGCGAGAATACAGTCGCAGCGATTCGGCCCGCAAGGATAGCAAATCCAGTATCAGTTTGATTATAGGCATAATCCTTGTGCTCCTTTTGCTCTGGGACGTGGCAGGTCCTTTTGGGCTCTGGAAGCTCCATCGAATGAAGGATGAACATAGACAGCTCTATCTCTCAGACCTGGAACTTGCGAAGGAAAATGCGGCCCTTGAGCAGAAAATCAAGAGACTCAAGGGAGACCGGAAGTACCAGGAGCAGGTGGTACGCCGGGAGTTAGGCTGGGTCCGGGATAATGAAATTTTATACAAATTTCTAAAAAGAGAAAGGTAACAGCCTGTAGCGTAACCGTTCACATTCCCCCCGGCCAGCGGTAGCATTTTGAAGGCTTTCAGGAGCATCGTTTGATGCACAAGATCAGGGCACTTTGCCTATTAATCCGCACTGAAACCCTTCAAAATGCTACCGCTGGCCGGGGACTGAAGAGGGACGTGAACGGTTACAACAAGAGGGGGTGAACGGTTACCCTGTAGCCTTTATGATTCGCGTACGTACCTTCTTAAAATATGCCCGGATACACCTGGAGGAGGCAGATGCTGCCTTGAGAAGGGATCGTCTGGCTATGGTTACTGCTCGTTGTAGAGATATGGCAATAGCCTTGACTAAGGCCATGGCTGCATCTCTCCCTGGAATAAAGAAGGACTTCCTGGAGATGGACGAGAAGGACTTATCCAGGGCCATTTCCGACCTTGCGGAGACCCCGGATGAGGCGTGTAGGATTGCC
>JALTHV010000355.1 GCA_027004315.1 Deltaproteobacteria bacterium | reverse complement strand
CGAGGAACATAACCGTTCACACACCCCTGTTGCAACCGTTCATGTCTCCGGCCAGTGGTAGCATTTTGAAGGGTTTCAGTGCGGATTAATAGGCAGAGTGCCCTGATCTTGTGCATCAAGCGATGCTTCTGAAACCCTTCAAAATGCTACCACTGGCCGGGGGAATGTGAACAATTACCGAGGAACCCAGAGAGGTCTTAATATGAGAATCCTTGTAGTTGAAGACGACAGAAAAATTGCCTCTTTCATTGTCAAGGGCCTTCAACAGGCAGGTTTTGCGGTAGATCATACCGAAAATGGCGAAGATGGCCTAGAGCTTGTGCTCACAGTGCCCTATGATGCAGCAGTCGTAGATATTATGTTGCCCAAGATGGATGGCCTGAGCCTGATTGCAGAGATAAGGAAGCAAAAAATCGATACCCCTGTCATTATCTTGAGCGCCAAACGTTCGTTAAAAGATAGGATTAAGGGGCTTGAGACAGGAAGCGATGACTATCTTGTCAAACCCTTTGCCTTTTCAGAGCTATTGGCCCGTGTACAGGCCCTTATACGCCGATCCACCAGTCCCCATGAGTCTACCAGGCTCGTGATTGAGGACCTCGTAATGGACCTTGTAAGACGCAAGGTCACTAGATCCGGGACAGAAATTGAGCTCCAGCCCAAAGAATTTTCCCTATTGGAATACCTGATGCGTAATAAAGAGAGGGTAGTCTCCAAGACCATGATCCTGGAGCATGTATGGGACTATAACTTTGATCCCCAGACAAACGTGGTGGATGTATTGATCTGCAGGCTGAGAAACAAGATCGATAGGGCCTTTGACAAGAAGCTGATCCATACCATCCGGGGCGTGGGATATGTCCTTAAAGTATCTTAATAGATTTACCAAGACCACGGCCTTTCGCCTGATTCTCTGGTATTCTTCTATATTTATATCAAGCTCTATATTGCTCTTTCTGCTGGCCTACTTTCTTGTCTCATTGACAGTGATGGACCAGGATCGAAAGATGATCCAGTTGAAAAGCAATGAATATGCATTGATGGAACAGGCAGAAGGGATAGATGCCCTCTCTAGAGAGATCCGGCAGGAATACTCCGGCAATAGACTGGCAGATCTCTTTGTCCGCCTTGCAGATCCCCAAAACCATACCCTGATTCTCACTATCCCTCGCAGATTCAGAGATACAGACTTCAAGGCACTAAATAACAGAGATATCCTGACTGATAATTGGCTGTCTTTGCAGAACAAAAAAGGCAGGGACAGCATTGAAATCAGGACCAGACGTCTTAGCGATGGCTATCTACTCCAGGTGGGAAAGGGTTCAGATGAGAGGGAAGACCTCCTCGAACGTTTTAGGGGCATCTTTGCCCTGATCATGATTCCCATAGTATTGATTGGGCTTGCAACGGGTGCCTTTATGTCATTCAGATCACTCAGTCCTATTCGGGACCTCATACATACTGTCCGTGAGATAGACATAGGAAAGATGGATGCCCGTGTGCCCTCCAGCCATACGGGTGATGAGCTAGATGAACTGATCCAGCTCTTTAACAATATGCTGGAAAAGATCAAGACACTTATAGGCAGGATGCAGGAGGCCCTGGACAATGTAGCACATGACCTGAGGACCCCTGTGACCCGAATCAGGACCGCCATTGAGATGACCCTCCAGTCAGATAGCGACGCGAAAGCCCTCCGCGAGACCCTCATGGACTGTGCAGAGGAATCAGAACATATAATGACCATGCTGACTACCCTCATGGACATCTCAGAAGCAGAGTCCGGGGCAATGAGACTCAATATTGAGAAAGTCGATATAGCAGCGCTCATCAAGGGTATAGTAGAGGTCTACCAATATGTGGCAGAGGAAAGACATATAGAGATATCCGTTCTGACCCCTGAAGGCCTGAAGGCCTATGTAGATAGTAGCCGTACGAGGCAGGTTATTGCCAACCTCCTGGACAATGCTATCAAGTACGGCAGAGATGGCGGTATGGTAGAGATAAAGGCAGGCATCAAAG
>JALTHV010000354.1 GCA_027004315.1 Deltaproteobacteria bacterium | reverse complement strand
TTGAGGCGGATTATGAGGAGAAATTTAAGGCCCTTAAAGCCAAATACTCTGAATTGCAGACCACACTCCAAAGAGAGATAGAGGAAAAGAGGGCCGAGTGGGAGGATGAGAAGAGGCAATTTCTCCGTGAATTGGAAGAGGAAAAGTTGCTTACAAGGCAGCAGTGGGAAAGGGAAAAGGCAGAGTATATCTATGAACGGGACCGTAGCAGAAAGATAGAGGAGGACAAATATAAGGAAGAGAGGGCCGCTCTTGAAAAAGAGCTCCAGGCCAAAAAAGAGGAGATGGAAAAGGAGTTTGCAGAGAGGGAGGCAGGCCTTGTGGCGCAGGAATCCGAGCTGAATGATCTCAGAGTACAGGTCAATAAGTTCCCAGCTATGCTACAGAAGGAGGTTGAAAAGGCAAAGAAGGAGACAGGCATAGCAGTTATGCGGGAATGGGAACAGAAAGAACGGATGGCCGCTACAGAGAGAGAATGGGAATGTAAGGTCTATGAACAGAAAATCAAATTTCTAGAAGATACTATAGCCTCTCAGGAACAGAAGATCAAAGAACTGAAGGCCGATGTGAATCTGGCCATGAAACAGGTCCACCAGATAGCAGAAAAGGCCATAGAAGGGGCATCCCAGGCAAAGGCATTTACATCTGTAAAAGAAATAGCCCTGGAGCAGGCCAGGAAGCCTGATACCACAGGGAAGGTTGATGGACAATTATAACAGGCCATGAATTCAAAATTACACAGCAAGGAGACCAGCCCAGAGATATCTGTAATATTTCCTGTCTACAACGAGGCACCCAATATCGAATTCCAGATAACAGGCTTACTGGAGGCACTCAGGCCGATGGGGCGCAGGTTTGAGATCATTGTGGTAGACGACGGGAGTACGGACGGAAGTCAGGAGATATTAAAGACCCTGCAGTCCAGGACCCCTGAACTCAGGGTGGTGATCTTTCGCAGAAATTTTGGTCAGAGTGCCGCTATGACCGCTGGATTCGACTATTCCATGGGCGATATAGTGGTATCAATGGACGGGGACCTGCAAAATGACCCTAAAGACATCCCGGGCCTCATATCAAGGCTGGAAGAGGGCTACGATATAGTAAGCGGTTGGAGAAAAGACAGGAAAGATCCCTTTATCTCAAGGAGACTCCCTTCTGTCCTGGCCAATCGGCTCATCGGATACATGACAGGTGTGCGACTCCACGACTATGGGTGTTCACTCAAGGCCTACAGGAGAGATGTGGCCAAAAATCTCCTGCTCTACGGCGATCTCCATCGCTTTATCCCAGTACTTGCAGACCTCTATGGGGCAAAGATGACCGAGATGGTCGTGACCCATCACCCGAGAAAATACGGAAAGAGTAAATACGGGATAGGGAGGACCTATAGGGTAATCCTGGATCTTATGCTTATGCTGTTTTTCCAAAAATTTGCCACAAGGCCACTCCAGTTCTTTGGGCTGAGTGGAGGGTTGATCTTCAGTTCTGGCTTCCTGATAGAAACATACCTCACCTGGGTAAAGTTTTGGCAGGGTAAAGACATAGGTGACAGGCCGCTTCTCCTCCTGGGGATGCTCCTGATCATAAGCGGCATAGTCCTCGGGGGAATAGGTCTTGTAGCAGAACTGGTAGTAAGGACCTACTATGAGTCTTCAGGTAAGCACATATATACAGTCAGAGAGGTCCTGGAGTGAGGGCAGGGATCAGCTCTACAGCGAAATTTTTGCTGAGAACAGGGGTCAGTATCTCTCTCTTGGCCTGGTTTGCATCAAAGATAGACTTCCATGATCTGCTGGAGGCATTTCTCTCCCTCTCTCTATCTGCATGGGTCATTGCCTTTTTGATGTACCTGGCCTCTCAGGTAGTAAGCAGCATCCGTTGGTATTTCCTGGCCCATTCCCTCGATTTTCCTGGTCCCTGGCCCATGTATCTCAGATATTACTTCGTAGGTATGTATTTCAACCTCTTTCTCCCTACCAGCGTGGGTGGAGATGTCCTGAAGGTGGTATTTATATCCCGTGGGGAGTCTAAAAAGCTCAGGGCCACCTACAGTGTCCTGGCAGACAGGCTCTTTGGGCTTGCTGCCATGTTCTTGTTGGGGGCAGGGGCCGTGCTTATAGGAAATGGTGTACTCCCTTCTCACTTTGAGCACCTCTTGAGTCTTGCAGGTCTCTGTGTCATTGCCGTACTCCTGGGCCTTCCACTACTCTACAAGATTCTTAGCAGCATCTGGCCTGTGCTTGGGGAAAGGCTGGCCGTACTCCTGGTATTCTGGAAGAAGCCAAAGGTTCTCTTCGCTGCCATGGGTCTGTCCCTGGTACTTCAGAGCCTTGGGATGGGTGCAGTGACGCTCCTGGCAAAGGCCATGGGACTCAGCCCGAGTGCGCCCTTTTATTTCGCGGCCTTTCCCCTGGTGGCAATCCTCACCCTATTGCCTATAAGTCTTAATGGCATAGGTATAAGGGAAGGCGGCTTTATCTACTTCTTGGGACTCAAGGGCATATCTGCCGAGAAGGCCATTACCCTGAGCCTGAGTTTCTTTGCAGTGCAGGTATTGGCAGCCCTGATAGGAGGGCTTGTCTATACCTTTGGTTCCCACAAAAAGTCACTCCATGACTACGTTGCCCACATGGACTCCACTCAAAGACTTCCAGATGCAAAAAATGGCCTCAAAAGACCTTATTAAGAGAGATGAATCTGCCTGGGACAGGCGTTTTCTGGCCTTTTTGGGGATCCTGCTCCTCTGGCGTATTATATACCTCCTTATTACACCCCTTGATCTCTCACCTGATGAGGCCTATTACTGGGACTGGTCACGTCACCTCGCATGGGGATACTACAGCAAGCCACCAATGGTGGCCTGGATTATCGCCCTCTCTACCAGGGTCTTTGGCAATACACCTTTTGGGGTCCGGGTCCCTGCCGCCATCCTCAGTACCCTGGGCCTGTGGGCTATATATTCCCTGGGTCGTCGAATGTTCGGGGCCAGGGCAGGCCTTTTGGCCGCTATGGCCGCCGCCGCTTCACCTGGGGTCGATATCCTGGGTCTAGTCATGACTATTGATGCCCCTCTAATCTTCTTTTGGTCTCTTGCTATATACTGTCTGTGGATGGCCTTAGAAAAGGGACAGGGGGAAATTCATAATGCAAGGTGGTGGATTGCCTCTGGAGTCTGTGCTGGACTTGGGCTCTTAAGTAAACAGACCATGATTGTCTTCTGGCCTCTTGCCATGGCCTTTTTGATAGTCAGCCCCAGAGACCGGCATATCTTCTCAAGACCTTGGCCATATGTCTCGGTAGGGCTGTCCTTTCTGATTGTGCTTCCTGTAATATGGTGGAATTATGGACATGCCTGGATTACCTTCCATCACACCATGCACCACTTCCAGGCAAATTCCGGTGGATGTTGCCTCTCTTTATCCACTCTTCTCAACTTTCTGTATCTACAGCTCATTGTCATATCTCCTGTCACCTGGATACTCATGGTACTGGTCGGCGGGGGCTGTCTCCTGGCCCTCAGGCCATGGTCTCATCGCATTCCCCGTTCAGTGTCTTTTCTTACGGTCTTCAGTATCCTGCCCCTTGCAGGGATATTGATATTGAGCCTGAGACAGAGGATAAATGCCAACTGGCCTGCCCCCTTCTATGTGGCGGTCTCAGTACTCGTCGCGGGCTGGGCCTGTGGGCAGGTCTCCTGTAATCCCTCCCTGCACAGGCTCAGGAGGCTCTTTGGGCCAGGAATTGCGATAGGACTGGCAATGGCAGCCCTGCTCTATCTGATCCCCTCTGGTCTTGCTGTATTCAGACTCGACGGTGGACCCCTAGATCCTACAGTGCGTCTGCGTGGATGGAGAGACCTGGGACAGGAGGTCGGGAAGATCAAGAATGGACTGCCGGATCAGGGTAAGGTGTTTTTGTTGGCCAGAAGGAGACAGACAGTGAGTGAACTGGCCTTCTATGTACCCGGACAGCCGAAGGTATTCCGTTGGAGTGATAGGAAGGAAATAGAGAGCCAATATGAGATCTGGCAGGGTCCTCTGGACAAGACCGGATGGAACTGCCTCATTGTTATTGATGCCGAGAAGGGCCTGCCTCAGGGCCTTTCTGCCTGCTTTAATTCCCTTGAACCCCTTCAAGAGATAGCAGTACCCCTTGGCCATGGCAGGAAGCGCCGATTTAACCTCTATCTTGGCAAGGGCCTCAAGACCTGGCTGGGTGGTATCTGATGTCTATTAAGAAACCCACCACCAGTCCGATTTCCCTCACCCTCTGGCAGCGTCTGATAAGACTGATCCATCCCTATGTACCCAGGGTGATCCTGGCTACAGGGTTCAGCCTCATCGTGTCCGGTATAAATGGTGCGATAGCCTGGCTCGTAAAGCCTGCGATGGACAAGATATTTGTCGAAGGCAAATACCAATATATCTACCTGTTGCCAATAGCGATCATTGCCCTCTATATCCTTCGTGGACTATGCAGCTTTCTACAGTCATATCTCATGCGAACCGCTGGGATGAAACTGGTCCGTGACCTGAGAAACCGTTTCTTTTCCCATCTGATGCGTCTGCCAGTATCTATTATATCCCGCTCTACCAGTGGTGATATACTCTCAAGGCTCATGAATGACGTGGGGGCAATGAGCAGTATCCTCTCTCAGAGCCTGAGGACGCTACTACTCCAGGTCCCATCTGTAATCGTCCTCATGGGAGTGGCCCTCTATAGGCGCTGGGACCTGGCCCTGCTAAGCTTTGTCCTCCTCCCGTTTATTGCCTTGGGGACCCGATTCTTTTCGCGCCTGGTGCGGAGACACCGAAAGAGGGTCCAGGGCTATCTGGCCATCCTGACACACCGTGTAAGTGAGGCCCTCCAGGGCCTCAGGGTCATAAAGATATTTGGCATAGAGGAGGCCAAGGTCAACCAGTTTGTGAGGGAAAACCGGAGTACCTATCGACAGATGGCGAGGGTCATACGCCTGAGAGAGGGTACAAGATTTCTGATAGAGGCCCTTTCCGGTCTCGCGGTTGCAGCAATCCTGGGATATGGCGGCAGGCTTGTAGCAAGCGGAGAGATGACCTCTGGAGATTTCTTTTCTATCCTTACGGCCATAATCATGGCCTTTACGCCTCTCAAGAAACTGGGTGGGGCCTATACCCAGTTCCAGGAGGCCCTTGGCGTCTTCGAAAGGGTGGAGCATTTTCTCGATTACCAACAGGAAGAGGACCAGGGGCAACCCCTTGAGGGACTGAAGCGGGAGATCAGGTATGAAAGAGTATCTTTTTCTTATCCTGGAACAGATACAGAGATACTGCAGGATATAAATTTCACTGTGGCCGCAGGGAAGATCTTTGCCATTGTCGGGCCCAGTGGGGCGGGTAAGAGCACCCTGGTAGACCTGATCCCAAGATTCTACAATCCCACATCCGGCAGGATACTCTGGGATGGCATAGATCTCCGGGACATCTCCCTTAAAGACCTGAGGCAGCAGATGGCCATAGTTACCCAGGATGTCGTCCTGTTCAGCGACAGTATCTTTGAGAACATTGCAGCAGGGAGCTCTGGCAGGACCTCCATGGAGGAAGTGGAGAGGGCGGCAAGGATTGCCCAGGCCCACGAGTTTATCTCTGCCCTTCCAGAGGGCTATAATACAGTCCTGGATGAGAATGGACTCAATCTGTCCGGAGGACAGCGTCAGAGGATAGCCCTGGCAAGGGCAGTCCTCAGAAATCCTCCGCTACTCGTACTGGATGAGGCCACAAGCGCACTTGACAGTGTCTCTGAGGAGGCGATTCAGGAGGCACTGGATGAGGTAATGAAGGGCAGGACCACCATAGTAATTGCACATAGGCTCTCTACCATCATCAATGCAGATCAGATTATAGTCATCGACAATGGCCGGATAGTAGCCCGGGGCACCCATAGAGAGCTGATGGAGGGCAGTGCCCTCTACCAGGAGCTTTATAAGACCCTGGGCAGCAGTGATGAAAAACAGGAAATAAACTTGACGTAAGAGTTCACATTCCCCCCGGCCAGCGGTAACATTTTGAATGGCCTCAGGAGCATCGCTTGATGCACAAAATCAGGGCACTCTGCCGATTAATCCGCACTGAGACCCTTCAAAATGCTACCGCTGGCCGGGGACATGGACGGTTACAACAGGGGGTGTGAACGGTTACAACTTGACACAGTAGGGCAGAACAAGTAGAGAATATCTCTTTGGGCAGAAAGATCATGGACTTTTTTAA
>JALTHV010000353.1 GCA_027004315.1 Deltaproteobacteria bacterium | reverse complement strand
GCTCCGGAGCCGTCCACATTCCCCCTGGCCGGAGACGTGAACAGTTACTGCGCTCCGGAGCCAGGGTTTCCAATGCTGCAAAAACCAAGAAAACTACAGGGCTAACGCAAATCGTTTCCAAAAGAAGTACCCTGTGATCGGTTACCAAAAATGATGCCCCAACTTATTGAGGAATTACAATTCAGGAATATAACTATCTGATTCTCTTCGGTATTAATTTTTTTCTGTGGCTACAATTTCCTCAGATGACCATCGATTTTCATTCAGATAGATATAGTACCTTAGGAGACCGTTCCCTGCAAGTAAGCAGGCAGAGGAAAATCCTCAGGGTAGAAGAATTTGGTTCGCTGTGGATGGCTCAGCAGATGGACAGAGAGGTTGACCTTGCAGGAATCGTTGATGATGTGGTGCTTCCTGTCCCTCATGAAAGGGGACCATCACTCGGATAGTACTCCCTTTACTGCGTCTTAAACCGCATGATCGAGGTAACTATTCACATTCCCCCCGGCCAGCGGTAGCCTTTTGATGGATGAGATGCGGCACCTGCATTCAGTGCTCACCCTAACCGACGGTCGCAGCAGGACCAAACGACGCATTGAACCCCCTACGAAGACCCAGGTTGAAATCCTGTCAGCGCTCGGGTATCATATAGATACTCGTGGAGTCTTACAGCGGCATGAGTAACTTCTCAATAAGTGGAGGCTTCTTTTTCCAACATGCTCTCGCCCCTTGTTTTCTGAGATTTTTGCAGCATTGGACCCTCCCTGTTCTCCTCCGCTGCGCTCCGGAGCCAGGGTTTCCAATGCTGCAAAAACCAAGAAAACTATAGGGCTAACGCAAATCGTTTCCAAAAGAAGCACCCTGTGATCGGTTACATCGAAGTTGCCAGGACTATTGAGAAGTTACCGGCATGAGGGTTAACTAATTGTTTTTATGACAAATCAGGCCAATTTGTTGAATTTATACCTGAAACTCCTGTTAGACAATATAAAAGTCCCACCGCCAAAGAATTTTCTTGCTTCATCCTTTAAGGAATTACATTTACGCCTGCTCCATCTCACGTGGCAGGCCCAACAAGTTGCAAGTGGTAACTATAGTCAGAGAGTGGACTTTATGGATGAATTCTCTTCTAAGGCATTTAACTCTATGGTTGTAACTGTTCACATTCCCCCCCGGCCAGTAGTAGCATTTTGAAGTGTTTCAGGAGCATCGCTTGATGCACAAGATCAGGGCCTCTGCCTATTAATTCGCACTGAAACCCTTCAAAGTGCTACCACTGGCCGGAGACATGAACGGTTGCAACAGGGGGGTGTGAACGGTTACCTATGGTTGTTGCCCTGAATAACAGAGAACGACAACTCAAAAAAAAGATAAATGAGCTTGAGGAAACACATTCTCGTATCAAAAAACTGGAAGGTATTCTACCAATATGTTCTAATTGTAAAAAAATAAGACTGGAAGGAGCTGACCCGAAAAAGCAAGATAGCTGGGGGGAAATAGAGAATTATATAAGTGAAAAGGCAGAAACCCAATTTTCGCATTCTATTTGTCCGGAATGTATGAAAAAGCTGTATCCGGATTTTGTGTAAATGGGCTAACAAGGCAAATTGACTCGGATGCAAATTCCGCTACGCTCCATTTGCGCCGCTGATTTGTAACGTTTGGCCTGTCAACATCAACAGATAAAGGAGGGGGGATCATGAAAAGAAGGATTATCATGCTAGTCGTCGGTTTCTTTCTTGCATCAGTTGTCCAGTCATCTCTGGCAGGGGCAGTTGAGATAAGCGAGAACAGCCAGGAATGTATTGAATGCCACCAGAAAGTCACCCCGGGGATAGTGGAAGACTGGAAATCAAGCATTCACTCCAAAATCAGTCCCGTTGAGGCACTCAGGAAACCGAAATTATCAAGGACCATTTCCGCAACCAAGGTCCCTAATGCCATGGGAAATGTTGTCGTTGGCTGTGCGGAGTGCCACACGGCCAACGCGAAAGATCATAAGGATACTTTTGAACATAACGGCTTTCAGGTGCACATCGTTGTAACGCCAAAAGACTGCGCCATCTGTCATCCACAGGAGGTCAGCGAGTACAGCAAAAACATAATGTCCAGTGCCTATGGCAATTTAACCGGGAACCCTCTTTATAGGGATATGATGAACTCGGTTAACGCCATCCAGGATTTTAATGGTGGCAAGCTCTCCTACGCAAAAACTGTGGATAGCAAGACTGAAGCTGATTCATGCCTTTTCTGCCACGGCACCCAGGTTGAGGTAAAAGGCATCAAGGCCAGGAAAACTAAAATGGGCGAAATGGAATTTCCTGTCCTCAGTGGCTGGCCCAACCAGGGCGTTGGCCGGATAAACCCCGACGGAACCAAAGGTTCCTGTACTTCCTGCCATCCCCGCCACAGTTTTTCCATAGCTGTTGCCAGGAAACCCTATACCTGCGCCGAGTGCCACAAGGGACCGGATGTGCCGGCCTACAAGGTTTACATGGTAAGCAAGCATGGGAATATCTATTCCTCTCACGCAAAGGAATGGAACTTCAAGGCTACTCCATGGGTAGTAGGCAAAGACTTTACAGCCCCTACCTGCGCCACCTGCCACGTCAGTCTTGTTGTCAACGAAAGCGGCGACGTTATTGTAAAACGCACCCACCAGATGAACGACAGGAATGCATGGAGAATATTCGGGCTGGTGTATGCCCATGCCCACCCAAAATCTCCAGACACTTCCATAATCAAAAACAAGGCAGGCCTGCCCCTACCGACAGAACTGACGGGTGAACCGGCCTCATCTTTCCTTATTGATGCCAAGGAACGGGCCGCAAGGACCGCCAAAATGCAGAAACTCTGTCTTGCCTGCCACAGTCAGACATGGGTTGACGGTCAATTTGCCAGGTTTGAAAATACCATAAAAACTACCAACCAGATGACCCTTGCCGCCACAAAAGTTCTGCTTGCCGCCTGGAACAAAGGAGCCGCAAAGGGGCCTGCCCAGAAGGACAGCATATTCAACGAGGCTATAGAGAAAATGTGGGTTGAACAGTGGCTCTTCTATGCCAACTCAACGAGATTTGCTGCGGCCATGGCGGGTGCGGACTACGGGGTCTTCGCTAACGGCCGCTGGTACATGTCCCAAAACCTGCAGATGATGGCCGACTGGCTGGACTTCAAGCTGGCCGCAAAGAAGAAAAAGTAAAAAGCTTGTCCCTGACATTGCCGGCAAAGGGCATCCTCTCCACGGTCTGTACACGGAAGCCAGAAAGGCAGATCTTATTGACGGAGTATGTTATGCGTGCTCGAAAAAGCTTGGCACCGCTTAAAGGGACGGCAAGAACTCGGCGGTTATTCAAAATTACTGCCACGCACTCTTGCCGCCCCTTATGCCTAGCGTTATGCGCAATAGATATGTTCACATCCCCCCCGGCGACGTGGACAGTTGCAACAGAAGAGGGGTGTGAACGGTTACATATGGAGAGTAATGATTTGATAATCCAGCCGCCTATCTACCTAATTGGAATGGCAGTACGTTGCTGGAAGTGCCAGTCAAAAATGCCTGCTGTGACAATATTGGCACCCTATGTTAAAGATACAGAAAAACAGGTTTGTATTTTGACAGAAATAGAAAACATGCCTAATGAAGTAGTTCAATATATTCAGAGTAGAGTGCCCACTTATAAGCTCAAATACTCAAAAACACTGGGGCAGAAATATTTTGCAAATACCTGCCCAAAATGCGGCATATTGTCTGGTGATTTCTATTTACATTCTGAGCACGGAGCTCCCTTTTCCCCAGTGGTTAGAAATGGAAGGTGAAGAGACCTTATGTCTTGAGTAGAGCAGGCTATGAAATTTCCATAGGAGGAATAGATGAAGATAGACAGAGATACATTTGTTACCATTAATTATAGGCTGTCTGTAGTAGATGGTGAATTACCAGAGGATCTCAATAGACCCCTTATTAGTCGTTTTTTGTACGGTAGAGATCCTATCTTGCCTGCTATTGAAGAGGCACTAATCGATCACAAAGAGGGAGACGAGATCCAGATAACCATACCACCAGAACAGGGCTTTGGCCCCTATAATCCATACCTGATCAAAAAGGTCCCTATTTCTAATATCAATTATTCTGGCCAGTTAAAAGAAAGACAATACTATGAAGAATTCGGTTCAAGTGGGAAACTCATTAAGTTCTGTGTAAAGGAATTATACGATGATTATGTAATAGCAGACTTTAATCATCCCCTGGCAGGCAAGTCTTTAGTCCTCAATGGCACTATTTCAGAAGTAAGGTCTGCATCCATGTCAGATGTCATGGCTGCAATAAATACCTGTACAGAGAGCAGCTGAGCCCCTTGAGCTCTAGGTCAGTTAGACCTTCACTAATAATAATTGAGGCGAGAGAGGACTGAAGTTTTTATCTCATTATAATGTACCCCCAAAAAACTGGACAGGTAATTAAGGGATGTTGGCTGACACGTTAGATTACGATACAGGAGCCGCGACAAACTCTGGCATATCTATATCTTGGGATCTAGGATAGAGGATGATAGGCGGGCTTCATTCCCTGTCCAGCGCGTCAAGGATTTCCCCCATTGTGGTCTGGATGGATGCCCGCACGTCGTGGATATGGATGCTTTCAAGGCTTAGAGACCTGATCAATACCGGCTCAGCCCTGCCCAGTATGCCCCTTAGCCTCAGCCCCACCTGACGGGCTACCTCCCGGACTGAATCCTCGGCAAACTGCGGAACCCTGTGGGCCCTGATCACCAGCTCCGCCTCATCCGGCCTCTTCAGCAGATCCTGAGTGGTGTGAAGCGCGGCCGACAGACAGCCGTAAAGGTCATCAATACACAGACAGCCACCCGGGTTCCCCAGACGCAGCCAGGTCAGCGAACGCTGAGAATGGGTAAGCAGGGGCAGGCTGTCGGCATTGCCCGGAACAAGGGTGCCGACATAAAGCTGAGTGCATGGACATGCCGTAATGTGACAGAGCCCCAGTCCAATAGATTCCCTTGTTACCATACCACCGGAACCATCATGATAAACATGGACCTCTACCTCCACCTCGGCCGTGTCTACTGATTCCTTCCCGCTTACGCTTGTCCTGTGAACCAGGGGCATTTTTCCCTCAAGCCTTACTCTGGCCGAGGAGCCTCTCTGTCGCTCTTTTATCTTTACGGCAAGGGTGCGGGCATAGGCGCCGGGATCCGGGAAATCCTGGTCATACAGAAGAGAAATGGCCTCCTCTATCCTTGACATGTGTATTCCCCGAACGTTTGCCGGCAGATCCACGTACAGCCCGGCGTCAAAGGGGAACCTGCCCTGGGGCAGCCGTATCCAGACCGTTTTGTTTGACACACCCACTTCCGAAAGAGAAATCTGGAAAGAGGGCTCCTGCTCCGGGACATCGGTTCCCCGTCGAAGGACCTCTTCATGCCGTTCCTTGGGAAATTCCAAATTCAGAGAAGATCTTCCTTCTTCATGGCCTCGAACCAGTCCTGCACTGTTTCCCATTCCTGCCCCCTTTCTTCAACAAGCATCATCATGGCCTCGATCCTGTCGGCAAGCCCGTTTTCGTCCCTGCCGCTTATATGCGCCATCTCCCTGACCTTGCACAGCAATCCCAGAATCTTCTCTCCCTGACAGGCAAGACAGCACAGGCTTTCCCGGTGCAGCACCCGGCTGGCAATAACCTCCGGCACAAAGGCAAAAGGGAAAACAGCAGCAAGGCGCAGGGAAAAAAGCCAATCCTCACCCAGCATGCCTTGGCCAAACCCACCTGCCCTGAAAAACGCTCTCCTGGTCACCGCCATGGCAGACGGCACCATGAAACACCATTTTAAAAGTCCACTGAAGCAATCTCCATGGACTCCCACGCCATTATCCGGAATCAAAAACTGCCTGTCTGAGATTTCATCGCGGGTGTGTGTAACCCCATAGGCCACATCAAACCCGGAACGCACACGAGCAAGGAGGACCTGCACGTGATTTTCAAGCCAGAGGTCGTCCGAATCAAGGAACATAAACAGATCCCCGGCTGCCTCCATGGCGCCCGCGTTCCGGGCAGCGCCGGGGCCCACGGACGGGGTAGTCAGAACGCGCACCCACGGGAAACTCCTCTTTACCACATCAGGGGTTCCATCGTCTGAGCCATCATCCACCACAAGTATTTCCTGCACCGGCCGTGTCTGGGAGACCACGCTTTCAATGGCATCAATCACCATCTCCCTCCTGTTTTTTACCGGTATGATAC
>JALTHV010000352.1:303-2033 GCA_027004315.1 Deltaproteobacteria bacterium | reverse complement strand
GATGATCACAGATCCCTCAGGATTCTCGGCCAGGGCACGTTCCACGTTTGCCCTTACTGCACGCGGGTCAATCTCCCGTTTGTCCATAAAGATCCGGCCGTCTTTGGTGATTCCGATGAGGATATTCACCTTTTCCTTGCTGACTGCCGTGGCGGCTGCCGGACGGTTGATATCTACCCCGGTCTCCCTGACAAAGCTGGTGGTCACCAGAAAAAAGATGAGCAATATAAACACCATGTCGATCAATGGTGCCATATTCAGCTCGATACCTCTTTTCCGTGCCTTTCTGGCCGCTGTGATGTTCAGCATAATCTATATATACTGGCTCAGATACATCCCTGTCGAAGAGATGCGCTGTTTCAAAATTTCCGCACGGCGATTGAGGAAATTGCTCATGTAAAGCCCAGGGATTGCCAGCAGGAGACCTGTCTGGGTAGTAATCAGGGCCTCTGAAATGCCACCGGCCAGGGCCTTCGCGTTTCCGGTGCCAAAAAAGGAGATGACATCAAAGGTGCTGATCATCCCGATCACTGTCCCCAGGAGGCCGAGCAGAGGCGCAATGGCTGCAAGGAGGGCAATGATGTCCAGATATCGGTCCAGAGACGATACCAAAAGCATCACTGTCTCATCCAGAATAAACCGGTCCAGCTCACTTCTCCCGCTACGCCGCTGCAGAAAGTCAGTCACCAGCATGGCGTTAGCGCCCCTGTATCTCCGTGTATCTGGAAATCTGTTGTTCCTCACATATTCCAGTGCCCTCTTTCGGCTCATATTTTTCCAGTACAACTGCCTGAAAAAGAAGATCCTGTTGATGATCAGGGTCCACATCAGGATTGATATGGCTACAAGGGGAATCATGACCGCCCCACCGGCCAAGATATAGTCCTCAATACTACAGAGGAGACCCTGAAGGACCTGGATCATCTCCCCTTTCTCGTCTTACATATTATATTCACAAGGGTAACGGCCTTTTCTTCCATCTGGGCAATAATATTTTCGACCCTCCTGGACAAGAGGCTGTGAAAGACCATTATGGGAATAGCAGCAGTGAGGCCGAGCATGGTGGTCACCAAGGCCTCTGAGATCCCAGCCGACATCATCCTGGGATCCCCTGTGCCATAGTATGTGATCACATGGAAGGTCTTGATCATGCCGGTGACAGTCCCCAGGAGCCCCAGCAGAGGAGCGATGGCAGCGAGCATGCCAAGAGTCGACAAAAAGCGCTCCAGGCCTGGGACTTCATTCAGTATAGCCTCCTGCAGGACATTTTCCATGTCTTCTCGTTCCATCTCGTGGCCCTTGATCCCGGCCAGGAGTACCCTGGGGACAGGCCTCTCCCGCTCCTGTTCACATAGCTCCGCACATTTTTCCCATTCTTCTTTGGCTGCATGTCCATATACAGCATCGGCAAATGCTCCTATGTTGCTGCCCTTTCTAAATAGATAGAGACTTCTTTCAAGGATGATTAACACGGCCAGCACTGCAATGCCGATAATGGGCCATACAATGGGCCCGCCACGCGGGATCTCTTCCATAAGGCTGAGGCTATGGGTCAACTGTCTCAAGGCAGCTCCCTTTGAGATGTCGATGGGGACATCTCTTGACTTTCCGGACATATATGCCCTTATCTTCCTTGCCATGTGCCATGAAGGCAGTTTTGAAAGGGCAAAAAGACGCTGGCTCTTATCCGAATAGATCAAAAAACCGGTCTCCCCGGAGATCCGATAGGC
>JALTHV010000352.1:0-293 GCA_027004315.1 Deltaproteobacteria bacterium | reverse complement strand
GTCCTTTTAAGATCCTTACCTGTCCTGAGAGGGCGATCTCATTAAAGAGAAGGTTGACCATGGCGCGGATATCGTCCATTCCAGGAAATTCAGCCTGGGCCAGGACCGGCTGCAGCACTTTCTCCCGTCCTGGCACAAATGCGCTCTGCAGGCTCTGGCGCAGGAGGGCATCGAGGTCCTTGGCATCTATGCGGATGAATCCCACGAGTTCACTCACTTCTCTCTCTTTTTTCTCAAGAGATGCCCTGAGCCTCTTCACACGAGCGGTAAGGGACCCAAGGCGTGTTTCATAC
>JALTHV010000351.1 GCA_027004315.1 Deltaproteobacteria bacterium | reverse complement strand
TCAAATGTAGTGTTGACAGTTCTTACTGCAGAAAGCACGGGAACGCCTATCCAGGGACCTTTGCAGTCCTTTCTGTATGCGACCACGGATCAGGTATTTCCAAGGATGTGCTTGACCGGATCTTTGACCCTCTCTTTTCCACTAAAAAAGTAAATGAAAAGAGCCGGAAGCGTGGATGGGGCCTGGCTATTATCTTTGCCCTGATCCGTCGGCGGGGCGGATGGATTGACGTGGCAAGCATCCCCGGAGAAGGGAGCACTTTCGAGGTATTTCTGCCCCTGCAGGTGACAAATGAATTAAAAAATGGCAGCGGTGCAGATCCAGAGAGACAGGGCATCAAGTTGGTCAGCAATTGCAATTGAATTTCAAGATATAATACATTTATTAGCCAGGACCCACACAGACATTTTGCCCTGCCGACATGGCAGGGCAAAGACAATCAAATTTATCTGCCAGTAAGTCCATTAATGGATAAGGAGGATACAGTCATGAAAAATATTACACTAACAAAAAATCAGGCCAATTCCATTCCTAAGGCCAAGGATATCTCCAATACGGCTTCATGTACTCCAGTAAATGAGGGTAAAGTTACACTACCTGACTGCGTAACTCTGACCATGATCATGGCTATGACCATGAACCCCAAAGATATGCGTAAAATGTGTATAAAGCACTATCTTAATCTCAGTAAGTCTGGTTTGCATCCAGGTTATGAGCTCTGGGGCCTCCATCATGCCAGTCACGATCCTGATAGATCTGTTGCAAAGGACCTCCGTCGCTATTTCAGACACCGGTTTCTCACTGCCCCATCGAGGGTCCGTTCCCTGGTCCCTGAGGACCTAGCACGGTCAATAGAAGACAGCCAGTGGCCTGCCCCTGTCCTGTGGGCAGCGAGCACTGATCCTAGATCGGAAATGCGCAAAGAGGCCCAGATTCTGACACATTCTATTATCTGGCGCCTCATAGAGAATTGTAATCAGCTCAAACTCGGCCTTTCAGCCCTGGATCACGATATCACACAGAAAAAAGAAGGTCTGAAGGCCGCAGGAGAACGTCGCTTTTATTCTCGGGTCAATACACCTGAGACTCCTATAAGATCTACATTCAAAAAACAAATCCAGGAAAAGGATGCAGAGATACTCGGTCTCAAAAAGAAGCTGGCCGAGTACTCCCAGGAATTGACAAAGTTGAGACAAAGGCCATTTCGAGAAGCAGGCCTGAGACGCACAGTTAAGAAGCTCACCTATGAGCTTGAAAAGGCAAATAAAAAGATCTCTGAGCATGAGAGAGTGATAGAATCATATATGAATAAAAAAAAATCCATAGTACAGAATACGAGGCCGGACCAGGCAGGTAACGTATTTAGTTTAGTTCGCCCTGAGGATGCACTGGGAGACTGCCATCACTGTACAGAGCAGAAGAGATGCCGCTGTCCACTGGAGGGGATGCGTGTAGCCGTGATAGGGGGCCTTGATCGCCTGGAACCCGAATACCGTAAGACAGTCCGTGACTTGGGCGCTGATTTCATCTTTCATAACGGAGACTGCTCCAATGGACGGCATGTCCTCAAAAACGTGGTCTGCAAGTCTGACATTATCTTGTTTATCACCAGTATCAACAGCCATGAGGCATTGAAGGCAGTGAAGGCCACGTGCAAGAAGACTGGAAAGCAGTTCAACGTAGTGCGAAATCCCAGCGCCAGATCTGTATGCAAGGCCCTTTCGAGATAATTTAAAGATAAGAGAGAAAGCTGAATGCTCAAAAAGGCCTTATGTGCCGTGTAATATAATTAACTGTAATTATAGATAAATATATTGTTCAGAAAGTTGAATTATACAGATGTCCAACTTTTAGTTTTAACTTTGGGAGTCAACCGTAACTTCTCAATAAGTGGAGGCTTCATTTTGGTAACCGACCACAGGGTGCTTCTTTTGGAAACGATTTGCGTTAGCCCTGTAGTTTTCTTGGTTTTTGCGTAACTTCTCAATAAGTTGGGGCATCATTTTTGGTAACTGATCATATTCCCCCGGCCAG
>JALTHV010000350.1 GCA_027004315.1 Deltaproteobacteria bacterium | reverse complement strand
ATCTTGATGAGGAAAGATGTCTTTGACAGGATAGTCCATAGACCCCCTTTTGAGACATTGATAGAGCGGGCATACCACCTGGTCCCGTTGCCTGAGCTCAATCTGCATTATGACTATGTGCTGATCTCAAATACTATCCAGTGTCCAGTGAAGTCTAGACGAGAAACCCATTTAACACGATCTTGAGTCCTAAATTTTGAGATCTGAAATCAAAAGAGATATAGCCCCTGCCTGCTGGCCATGGATATTCTTCGGCCTGACCTTTCTGGCCTATACCTGGTCTACCCCATTTAGGGACCTGTATAGCCTGGAGGCCAGGAATGCCCTCATCGCAAAGGAGATGCTTGAGCGAGGGCTCAGTCTGGTCCCCACGGTCATAGGGAGACCCTACCCGGACTACCCTCCCCTCTACTTCTGGCTAGAGGTCCTGTTCTCCTGGCCTCTTGGACACGTGACCACCTTTAGTGCAGTCCTTCCCAGTGCCCTGGCGGCCTCTGGCCTGGTGGCCCTGGGTTTCTATCTGGGACGGGAAATCTCTCTGAGGACAGGGTGGCTGACCGCTATAGTCCTGGCAACATCTCCTGGATTCTGGCTCAATGGAAGCCGTGCCAGTATTGATATGCTGTTGGCCTTTGAGGTGACCCTGGCGGTCTTCCTTCTCTATCGAGGATCTGAGGAAGAGGACCCGGTCAGACGGCGATGCATGGACATTGGCGCGGTCCTGGCCATGATAGCCGCCTTCTTTTCAAAGGGTCCTATAGGCCTGGTGCTTCCTGGAGGCATCTGGGGGGGATGCCTCCTTTTTGAGAGACGCTGGCAGGGCCTGATCCGTTTCATCCTGATGATGTCTATACTCGGCCTGATCTGTGTAGGGGCTGAGCTATTGGCGGTCTGGCATCATGGAGGGATGGACCTGGTCAATGAGGTAATCAGGAGCCAGGCGACTGGAAGGATAGGAAAGGAATCCAACCACTCCATCTTTTATTATCCATGCTATCTCCTCAGTGCCATTGGTCCCTGGTGGCTCTGGGCCATAGCTGCGGCCCTGTCTGGTCTAAAGAGAGGTCCCAGGGCATTGGCTCAACTTGTACCTGGACATCCTGTAATCCGTCTGGCACTCGTCTGGTTCCTCCTGGTCTTTTGTCTGTTCAGCCTGGCAAGCAGCAGGCATGGCCGCTATCTTCTGCCCCTCTTCCCGGCCCTTGCCCTCCTCATCTCTGTAGCCATAGACAGGTCTATCACGACATGGGATTTAGGGCGTCTAAGGAAAGTCCTTTTGTCTCTGGATGGCCTGTTTGCCATATCTCTTCTGTCTGGCTGGGCTATATATCTGTTTTTCCCAATAGAGCATGTCATCTCTCTTGAGTGGATGATAGTCTGGTCCTGTGTCATGTCCCTGGGATGGGCCTTGATCCAAAGGCTGACTCAGCAGGCCCTGCGCCCAATTGCCTTGACTGCCATGCTCCTGACGATCGGGCTCTCAGGGTTCAGTATCCTGGTTGAACCGGTCCTGTCCAGGCAGGAATCAGGAAGGCCTTTTGTGGAGGCGGCAGAGTCCATGGTAGACCAGGACATCCCTGTAGTCCTATATAGGATCCATCCAGACAAGAACGGGGTAAAATATGCCCTTTATAGCCATCGCCTGCCAGAAAAATTGAGATTTTGTCCATCACCTGAAAGGCTTGAATCTCTCAAGGAATCCTATATGTTGGTAGGCTATAAAAGAGATATAGAAAAACTTAGAGACTCTTTCAAAAAGAACCGGGTTCGGCCCCTGACTAAAGGACTGATCCATCGGAAAGAGGTGGCCGCCTATTTGGTGTCTAAACATTTTTTAAAAAGGTAATATATGATATCAGATTCAATCCCTACAATTTCTATAGTTGCCCCAATGTACAATGAAGAGGTGAATGTAAAGAAATTCTGTTCACGCCTCTTTAAGACCTTGGCCAACCTGGATGAGACATGGGAGGTCATCTGCGTGGACGATGGCTCTTCAGACCGCACTCTAGAACTCCTGAAGGAGGAACAGGCAGCACG
>JALTHV010000349.1 GCA_027004315.1 Deltaproteobacteria bacterium | reverse complement strand
ATAGGCAGAGTGCCCTGATCTTGTGCATCAAGCGATGCTCCTGAAACCCTGAAAAAAGCTACCGCTGGCCGGGGGGAATATGATCGGTTACCAAAAATGATGCCCCAACTTATTGAGAAGTTACCATTTTGCCTCAAGTCACTTACTGGGATAATATTTAATAGCTTTCCCATAATGCACCTCCTATTGTATTTCTGCTTGTATCACTAAATGTAACATAAGGCAAAATTATATATGGATTAGCTATCCTCCAAGAGATTTTCAGCCCAGGCACTGGATTAATTTGGACGGGGTCTTTTTTTTTCACGCCAGATCAGATAGAGGTTCCGGCTGTAGATAATTATTCCTCCTGCCTGGCCAAAGATAAAGACCGGATCCCGGCGATATATTGCATAGATCAGGAGCAGGATAGAGCCTATGAGACTCAGATACCAGAACAAGACAGGGACGACGCTCTTGCCTGCCCTCTCGCTGGCTATCCACTGGACAAAAAATCTTGAAGAAAAAATTATCTGGGCAATAAAGCCCATAGTTACCCAATAGCTATTCATATGATTCATACTGTCCCCATGCATTTCTTGATTGCCTCCTTGGTGCTATTGGCAATCTCTTGATATCCCATGGCATCAGGATATATAGCAGGCAGAAATCTAACCTTGATCTTATATGGCCTTGGGAACATAGCACCTATGGGGAAAGATTCATAAGCCCCTTTAATACATATTGGGACCACGGGCACATTGAGTTCTTTACCGAGTATGGCAAACGCCTTTTTGAATTGCATCAATTTCCCATCTCTTGTCCTGGCACCCTCTGGAAAGATGACTACCACCCTCTTTTCCTTTAAAAGCATGGCACTCTTCTCCAGGGAGTCCCTCAAATTTCTGTTGATATCCAGAGTAAGTATGTGGGCCTGCCTTGCAATATACTTCCTCAGTTTTGACCTAAAGAGCTCCTCTGTAGCTATAAAATAGGTACTGTTTACCAGTCTGAAGGGCAGAGAGGACAGGATCAAAAAGCCGTCCAGGTAGCTCTGATGGTTTGGGGCCATGATATATGGCGGCCCGGGAATATTTTTTGTCCCTTGGACATCCAGCGAAAAATACAACCTGAATAATGGCCTGATGAGACACCAGGTAATGACAAGAAGGTAGGGATTCTCAGAGATATCTATATCTATATCTCTTCTAAAGAGGCCCTCCAAATGCCCCCCTCTGTCTTTCCCTATCCTCTGTCTTCTGTCCTCTGTCTTCTGTCCTTTGACCCCTGTCTTCTGACCTCTGTCTCCTGACCCCTGTCTTCTGACCCCTGTCTTCCCCTTCTCTATATACTCAGAGAGCCCCCTGAGGATCAGGAGTCTGGACAGCTCTTCCTCGTTTATCACAAGACCAAACGTACTCTCTATAAAGCTCAAGAGTTCGACCTTATCCAGGGAATCCAGCCCCAGGTCAAGCTCAATGTGGGCATCAGGGAAGACATCTCTGCCTGAAACACCCTTTAGATACTCTCTGAGTACGGCATATACCTCACCAGTTGGCTCAGGCCCCTTGGCATGTCTTTTTGCAGTCTCCGCTATAGAGCTATCCAGCAGGAACCTCTTGATCTTGCCAAGCCTCGTCTTTGGGAATTCTGTGTCTACGATCTTGAATCCCAAGACCTTTTTAAAGGATGGGGCCTGAATATTATAGCGGTCTATGACTTGCCATTTGAATTCCTCCTGTATATTTGTGATCTTTCGTAAAGCCAGGGCCTCAAAGTCCGGATAGATCAAGGCCAGGAGGTGCCCTTCCCTCTCGACAATGGCTACTTCTTTTACGAGATCTGAGATCCCCTGGATCTGTCCCTCTATGTCTTCGGGATTGATATTTTTCCCGCTGGGAAGGACTATTATGTCTTTCTTTCTGCCAGTTATGTAGATATATCCATCCCTATCTATATATCCCAGGTCCCCGGTATACAGCCAGCCGTCCCTCAAGACCTCTCTGGTCTTTTCTGGTTGATGGAGGTATCTCTTCATCACGTTTGGACCACTCACCAGGAGTTCACTATTCTCTGTCTTGACCTCCACCCCCTCTATAGGCAGACCAACCGATCCAATCCGAATCCCTCCAGGTGGATTAAAGGCAACAATAGGTGATGTTTCAGTGAGGCCATACCCTTCTATGACCGGAAATCCCAGGACTCTGAAGTCCCTGATAACCTCCCTATCCAGTCTTGCCCCACCGCTGACGAGGTACTTAATATTACCTCCCAGGGCCTCATGGACTTTTCTAAAGACCACTTTGCCAAATCCAGGTCTATTGATCTTCCTTGAGAAAGAAAACAGGGATCTTGCCAGGTAAGATCTGTTTATCTTTTCAATGATTGACCTGTGCAACAGATCAAAGACCCTGGGTACGCCCATGAATATAGTTATTTTATACCCTTTCAGGGTCCTCAAGATCTCTTCACTTGAAATCTTGTCTACCATGACAATGGTTATTCCAAGAAACAGGGGAAGCAAGACCGTCACCATGAGGGGATAGGAGTGGTGAAATGGCAGCATAGAGATTATGTTGTCTTTCTCAGAGGCTATCTTCAGCCTGCCAATTCCATATACATTGGAATCCAAGTTGGCATGTGTGAGCATTACCCCCTTTGGCCTACCCGTTGTCCCTGATGTATACAAAATTACTGCTATATCATCCTCATCCCTATCGCTCCCCTCAGCCTTTGTATTAACCCCGGAGCTAAAATCGACTTCTTCGAAGACAATTATATCTGGTCTACACCCTGCCATATCCAAGGACTGTAGGAGAATTTCTCTATTGCGATCGGATGTGAATACCACCTTAGGCCCGGCATCTTTTAAGATATAGGCCACCTCTTCAGGCGTAGACAAAAAATCAATCGGGACTATGGCCCCAGACCTTTCCCAGACTGCAAAAAATGCATATATCCATTCAGGCCTGTTTTCTGAAAAGATGACGACCCTGTCTCCCCTATCTATATTCAGGATATTGGAAAAGGCCTCTATAGAGTCTATAAGTTCTCTATATGAGATATAGCTATCCCTATAAATCAGGGCCGTCTTTCCAAAGTCCTTGACGTACATGATCGCTTATACCTTATCATTCTGTAGGGGCAGGTCCCTGTGCCTGCCCCAATAAAAGGATGGCAGATATCTTATGCCGGACATCGATCCCTTATAAGTTTTACTGCAATATCCGCTGCCTTTCCCGCTGCCCCATGACCCCCAAGGATGTCCTTTATCTTTTTCAGGCCATTAATCATATTTTCCCTCTTTACAGGGTCTTCGAGTAGAGACAAGGCCTCTGTTGAAAGCCGCTCAGGCGTGGCGTCCCACTGGAGCAACTCGGGGACCAGCCGGTATCCGGTCACCAGATTTATCAGCGATGCAAAGGGTACCTTTATCAGGTACCTTCCCAAGAGATATGTAATAGGTGATACTTTATAGGTGACTATCATGGGAGTATCCAGGATGCCGGCCTCTAGAGTAACCGTTCCGGATGCCGCGATTATCAGGTCAGAGGCGGCAATGGCATCATAGGTCTGTCCCCTTACCACTCTGATGACGGGGTAATTGGATGACCTGTTATCTAATTTCAGAATCTCGGGATCAAGGGACGGGGCAAGTGGTACCACAAACTGGACATCGTGTCTCTCCCGGGAGATCCTCTCTGCAGCGTCTGCCATCAAGGGAAACAGGCGTAAGACCTCACCACGCCGGCTGCCAGGGACAAGGCCTATTACAGGCCTTCCAGGATCAAACCCTATCTTTCTACAAAATTCATCTCTGGGAATAGAGGCCTTGACCACGTCAAGCAGGGGATGTCCCACAAAGTCTACATCCATGCCATGAGATCTGAAAAAGTCCTCTTCAAAGGGCAGGATGACCGCCATCCTGTCTACCAGACGACGCAGTTTCTTTACCCTTCCCTGGCGCCAGGCCCATACCTGGGGGCTGATATAGTAAAGTATGGGGATAGATAACCTCTTGGCCCTGCTGGCCACCCGGAGGTTGAAGTCTGGATAGTCTATAAGAATAAGGAGATCTGGCTTTTCATTACGAAGCCAGCCTGTGATAAGGCCAAAGGCCTTTAATATCGGACTGATATGACTGATGACCTCGACCATCCCGACTACGGCGAGATCAGAAATTGGGAATAAGACTTCTAGCCCTGCCTCCTCCATATGCGGTCCGCCTACACCGACAAACCTTGCCTGCGGCAGTCTGGCCTTAAGGGCCCTGATGAGATTGGAGCCATGGAGATCGCCAGAGGCCTCTCCAGCTATAATGAATACCTGCACCCCCTGGTCCCTCACTCCTCATCTCTGATTTCGTAGCCGTTCACACCCCCTCCTGTTGTAACTGTTCACGTCCCCGGCCAGCGGTAGCATTTTGAAGGGTTTCAGTGCGGATTAATAGGCAGAGTGCCCTGATCTTGTGCATCAGGCTGCTCCTGAAACCCTGAAAAAGGCTACCGCTGGCCGGGGGGAATATGAATAGCTACCTGATTTCCACTACTGGCCCTGAAATCCGGACAAGGTCTGCTGAGACCAGTTAGGAGGGAACAACTGTCTCTCGATGTCTACTGACTTGAGGCCCTCCATAATCTGAGCATTTATGTCCAGGGCAAGCTTTAGGGCCTTTCGGCCAGCCTCTCCTGTAACCTTTGGTTTCTCAAGACCCTGCACTGCCCTCACGAAGGACGCAAGTTCGTCATAGAGTATATCTGTCCCCTCGTGGGTCTCAAACTCAGGCCTGATGGCACTCATGGGCCCTGCACTCAGGTCTCTTGTCACAATCAGGCTCTTACATTCCATGCAGTCTGCAGAGACATAGAGCCCTGGCTGAAATACCCGTATTTTGCGCATGCTATGGAGAGAAATCCGACTTGCTGTGAGATTTGCAGTACATCCATCAGTAAAGATGAGCCTTACGTTTGCAATATCCATCTTTTGGGTCAAGACAGGCACACCTACTGCCCTTATCTCTCTGACGGGTAGACCTACCAGGGCCTGAACTATGTCCAGATCGTGAATCATCAGGTCCAAGACCACGTCTACGTCAGTAGCCCTGTTTTTAAAACCACTCAGTCTATTGGCCTCTATAAAGAGGGGATGTGTCAGTCTTGCCTCGAGCGCCTTAATGGCAGGATTAAAACGTTCCAGATGACCTACCTGGAGGACCAGTCGCTGTCTCTTTGCTATGTCAATGAGTTCGTCTGCCTCCTCCACAGTAGTAGAGATCGGCTTTTCAAGCATGCAATGCACACCATGGGAAAGCAGTGTCTTGGCAACTTCATGGTGATATATGGTGGGAACCACCACTGATGCCGCATCGATTTTACCTATCAGTTCATGGAGATCGGTATAGGCCTCAGTCTTTACCTCCCTGGCTACCTCTCGCGCACGTTCAGGGGCGATGTCCATTACCCCCACCAAGTCCACTCCATCCATTTTGGAATACTTCTGGGCATGAAACCGCCCCAAATATCCGACACCTATGACCGCTATATGAATCAATGTCTTATATCTCCGTCGTAACTATTCTCCCAAATAGTCCCCATCGCTATCAATGCCGACTATGGCTATTCCTGATCTGTTGGCCAGATCAATAGTAGAATCTCTGTCAAAGAACAGGGTGCGCCCAACCTCCACTGCCAGCACTGATGCCTTGACCTGAGCCATCTTTTGGATGCTGCGTGTCCCTATGGAAGGGAGGTCGAATCTGATGTCCTGTCTGGGTTTACAGACCTTTATTACCACTGCACCCCGTCCACCAAGTTGTCCACCACGGACAATTGTATTATCAGTACCTTCGATCGCCTCCACTGCCAGCACGGCACGATCCTTGACTACCACGCATTGGCCAATGTCCAGGCGCCCCAGATCCTTCGCAAGTCTCCAGCCAAAACGGATATCCTTCCACTGACTCTTTGATGGACTCCGACGGGTCAAGACACCAGGAGGGACCAGTAACTCCTTCAGGAGAATAGTGGAGGGAAGTATCTGGATGCCCTCTCCCTCAATTTCATCGGCAACGGCCCTCAATATGCCGTCATCCAGTCTATTCTTTAGGGCACCCCAGAGTTTAATGGCCCTTAAATCAGGACGGGCATCCCTAAACATCCTGGTCTTTGTAATAGAGCCTGCGAATATGGCCTCTGATGCCCCGGCCTTTTTGAGTATTTTTATAAGCCTACCTAATTGCCCCAGATGGACCCATTCAATCTGGTCTACCTCCTTTGAGAGTGAGGAATCCGTCTCCCCTCTGTGAGCTATTGCAACTACCCTTCGTCCGCGTCTCTTGGCAGCCTTGGCACACAACAGAGGAAACTGCCCAGCTCCTGCCACAAGCCCTAAAGGGTGATCTTTCATTAGGAGTCCTCTTCTCCGTTAGAGGCCATGGGCACACCCCTCTTAGAAGACCGGATAAACTCAGTAAATCTCTTTACCTCCGGTATGGTCCCAAGACGGGATTCCACCACATTGATGGCATCTTTTACCATATTATTCCCCTTAAAGACTATTCGATAGGCCTCTCTCAATGCCTCAATGACCTCTCTTGAAAATCCCTGACGCCTCAACCCTATCAGATTCAGGCCATAGAGATTTCCTCTCTGGCCCCAGTATTTCACAAAAGGAGGTATGTCCTTGTTTGTCCCGGACATCCCACCCAAAAAGGCATAGGCCCCAATTCGGCAGAATTGATGGATAGCTGACAGCCCACCTATAATGACATGCTCTTCTATTTCCACATGCCCTCCGAGGGTAGCGCCATTTGACATGATCACGCCGTCTCCGACCTGGCAGTCATGGGCTACATGACAATAGGCCATAAGCAGACACTGCTCTCCGACTCTGGTGATGCCACAACCTCCTTCAGTGCCCCGATGTACTGTGACGAACTCACGGATTATGGTCCTGTCGCCTATCTCTAGCCGGGTAGGTCCGCCAGCGTACTTCAGGTCCTGAGGGGGTGCCCCGATAGAGGCAAACTGAAAGATCTTTATCTTTTCTCCCAGCCTGGTATTGCCTTCTATTACAGAATGAGGACCTATCTCTGTCTCCAGCCCTATCTCTACCCCTGGTCCTATTACTGCGTAGGGGCCTATCTTTACTCCCCTTGCAATCTTTGAGTCCGTGGAAATTATGGCGGTTGGATGTATATATGTCTCTTTTTCAATATGCATTAATTAATCCAGAATACCCCTATTGAGTAGTCTCTTACAGCCGAGCTACTTAAAAAAATTAGAGCTTCAACCCAAACTTTCACGCAAATGGGTTCTTTGTATCCCTAAGCATGAAAGTTAGCTCAAAGCTAAAAGCAAAATATGACAGATGTGCTTTTTTTGTCTCATAGCTTTGAGCTATTTTCACACTGTTTACTGAACGGCCGCCGTAAGTACGGACTCTACCACTAGATCATCATCGACGAGGGCCTTACAATCCATCTTCCACAGGATAGACTTGCGCTTTATGAATTTTAGTTTCATTATCAGTTGATCGCCGGGTACTACTGATCTCCTAAAACGTACTCCGTCCATGCCTGCAAACACCAGGAGTTTCCCTTTGAGGCCCTCAGGATCTGTCTTTTTGGCAAAAATTATTCCTGTCTGGGCCATGGCCTCCAGGATAAGGACCCCTGGCATAATAGGCTCTCCAGGAAAGTGCCCCTGGAAAAAGGCCTCATTTATAGTAACATTCTTAATGGCCTTGATCTCTACTCCAGGCTCAAGGCTCAGGACCCGATCTACCAACAGAAAAGGATATCTGTGAGGCAACAGACTCCATATCTCCTTTATGCCGAGTTGGCCGTGCATTTCTCCATCTCCTCCTAAAATTAACTCTTGTCTGGTTCAGTTATGATCTGAGGACTATTCAGGGTCTCCCTTGAGCGATTTTATCTGCCTCTTGAGATTATGGACTTCCTTAACCAGATCTGGGAGATATTTGAAGGCAGATACAGCCCTAAGCCATGACTTATGAGGCATTGCAGGAGAGCCTGAGACTATCTCCCCTGCCGCTATATTCCTGTTAACCCCAGACTGCGCAGCCACCATAACACCGTCTCCAAGCTCTACGTGACCTACTATACCGACCTGACCTCCTAAGACTACTCCCTTACCCAGGCGGGTACTCCCGGACACCCCGACCTGACCTACGAGTATTGAATTGGCCCCTATAGATACATTGTGGGCAATCTGTACCAGGTTGTCGATCTTAGTGCCCCGGCCTATCCGGGTCTCTTCCAGAGCTGCCCTGTCAATGGTGACATTGGCTCCTATCTCAACATCGTCCTCAATCACTACAATACCAGTCTGGGGGATCTTTACGTGGGAGTTACCAGACCTGGCATAACCAAACCCGTCACTTCCGATCACTGTCCCTGCATGAATAGAGACCCTCTTCCCTAGCCGGCAGCCATGATAGACTACCACATTGGGATAGAGAGTCGTTCCTTCCCCGATATATACATCGTCTCCCACATACACACCGGGATAGAGGCTTACAACAGGCCCAATATGTACCCGGTCTCCCACGTATACCCCAGGATATATACTGACCTCCTGGTCTATATCACAGTCTGAACCTACATGGGCCTCAGGACTCACCCCCATGGCCTTGAAGGGCTTATCCAGAAAGGCAGTAGCCAGAAGGGCATAGGCAAGATACGGGTCATCTACCAGGACAGAAGGACGGTCCAGTAAGGGCCAGTCCCGTGGGAGTATAAGGGCACCTGCCCTGCTCTTCTCCACATCTTTCCTATAACGGGGCCCCAATGCAAAGCTTATTTCATCCGGACCCGCAACATCCAATGCCTGGATGCCCTTTATAGGCAATTCAGGAGGCCCCTTGAGGTCTCCCTGCAACAGTTGGGCAATATCTCCAAGACTCTTCATCTCTATCTCATTCTCTCTAAACATAATCTATCACAGATCCGCATGCCATGCAGACAGATCCTTTGAACCTGTAAACAGATAATCTAAAAATTCCCTCCCGTACTGAATTCCCAGTTGCTCGAGTCATCCCCAGGCTTTTTATCTATATTGTATCCCCATTCTATACTGAGGGGTCCCATGGGAGAAAGCCACTTTACGCCAACACCTATGGACTTGCGCAGATCAGTTATATCATAGCCGCTCTTCTTGTCCCAGACATTCCCCATATCCAAAAAGCATAACCCCCTCAGGCCCATACTCTTAATCAGCGGGAAGATGGCCTCAAGCTGCACGTACCCCATATAGTCTCCGCCAATACGCTCTCCATTTGAATCTACAGGACTTATACGACCATACTTGAAGCCCCTGACAGAATCCGCCCCACCCAGGAAGAATTTTTCATAGATGGGGAGCTTCCCACCCTTTCCCTCGGTTACATAACCCAATCCGCCCCTCACATGGCCTGTAACCTCCTTCCATATAGGATGGTAATAGCTGGCAACGCCCCTGAGTTTCAGATAGGCACTGTCACCACCCAAAGGCCCTCCTGCATACTCAATGGATGCACGGTTGTTCCAGCCATGGGTAGGATTATAGTAGTCGTTTCTCGTGTCATAAGTAAGGCCAAAACTTATAGACCTGGTGACATGGATGTCAAGGGAATCCCTTATGAATCTCGAAGCATGGCTGGAGATGTTGCTGAGATTGGTATTATCCATCCTCAGCCTGATAAAGGCGCCGAGATTATCGTTCAGGGGATAGGCAAAACGTATTGCACCACCGCTACTCTTCTTTGTATAGTCGTCATATTGCTGCTCCCAGTTGTATAAATCCACACCTAAGGAGAGCTTGGTATCTCTGAAATAGGGTTCGACAAAACTGAATGAATACCGGTTGGTCTGTGCCCCTAATATACCCTTGAAGCTCAGGGTCTCTCCCTTCCCAAGGAAGTTTCTCTGACTGATCTCTCCCATGAGCATAACTTTTTCCACTGAGCTGTAACCACCGCCTATACTAAAACTGCCAGTAGGCTGCTCCTTGACCTTTACCTTGAGATCCATATACTTTTTGTTGTTCTCTCTAGCAGGAATGAGATTTACACTCTTAAAGTATCCCAGCCTCTTAAGCCTTCGACTGCTCTTTCTGAATCCTGAAGCGCTGAATGGTTCAAGTTCCTTGACCCTGAGTTCCCTCCTGATGACCTTGTCCCTGGTCCTGGTATTTCCCACTATATCTATCCGCCTAATCATTACCTTAGGCCCTGTATCTACATCTAATGTTATATTTACCAGCTTTTTTTTGGGGTCCTTTTGGATTATTGGGGTAATATCGGTATAGGCAAAGCCTTGATCAGCATACAGATCCGCGAGCTTCATTATGTCATGGCGCAGCACTTCCTGGTTAAAGACAGGCTCCTTGGTGATCTTGAGCAGGCCCAAAAGCCTCTCCTTGTCTTTGAAAAAGTCCTGCTTTATGTCTACCTTACCTACACCATAACGACTCCCCTCTTTCACGGGAATCGTGATATAGAGCCAGGAATCCTTTCTTCGGACCGTAGGCTGACCTACCTTGACATCCACATAGCCATGGTTGCGGTAATATGAGCCAATTCTACCCAAATCCCTATCTAAGGCATCCCATTTAAGTACAGATGTGTCTCCCTTAAAGAAGGATAAGATATTTCTCAAGGAGGGCGTCCAGATAGGCTCTTTTTCAGTGGTCTCCATCAATTTTTTCAGTTCGTTATCTGAAAATACATGGTTGCCCTCGAACTTAATGGATTTAATATGAGTTTTTTCCCCTTCTGTAATTTTGAAGGTCACATCGGCCGCTTCATCTGATATGCGCTTTACCGAGGCCACAACAGTGGCATCCATATAGCCCTTTCCTTCATAGAGGGCCTTGATCTTCTCTGCATTTTCATGGAGGGTCTTTTCATTTATTATAGTGTATGGTTTGAGATCTATAGCATCACGTATCTTGTCCTTTTTGATCTTTTTGTTACCGATAAATTTTATATGTCTTATGGCAGGCCTTTCTTTTACTATAAAGGTTACCTTTCGACCTGTAGGGCCCCTACTGACATCTACCTTCACGTCATCGAAAAACCCCATTTTATATATGGCCTTTATATCAGAGGCTATAGTCTTTGGTTCAAAGACATCACCCACCCGGGTCATGGCCGTCTCCAGAATTGCGTCGGTATCTACCCTCCTATTACCTCTGACGTCCACCTCTGCTACCAGGTAGGGGGCATTCAGGAGCTTTACCATCTTGTCTTCTGCCTTATCTAAAAGCAGATTTAGATCGCGTCTATCCCCACTGGCAAATAGGGAATCAGGTCTACTGATGGCCTCCTCCAGGTCAATAATCCTCAAATCCAGACTTAACTGTCCACCAATGCAGCTCAGGCTACCATAAAATACAAACTGTACATGTCTGGCCTTGCCGGCCTTGATGACTTCCTCCAGAGATCCAGGGGGACTACCCTTGGACAGAAAGACCTTATCTCCTCTGGCCTTAAGACGCCTCGAAAGCCCTTCCAGGGCCTCCTTTGCCAGATAGGACCTATCTTTCGGTCCATAATAGGCCAGGGGAGTCGCAAGGATGGAGACCTGCGGGGGGGAGATACTTCCTGTGCCAGTAGAGACCAGGAGAAATTGAAAAAAGAAGGCCAGGATTAAATATACAATATACGGCCGCTTGCCAGAGGAGACAGGTGCAGACCTAGAAAGGCTGCCATAAAGGGACCTGACTATTCTATAATCAAGTTTGTGGCTAAGACTCAATATGCTTACCCTGCATAGATGACAATGACTTAAGATGATATAATAAATTTATAAGAATCCAGTAACCCAGCCCAAGATGTAACTGCACTGGCAATCAAGACATATGCCCTGTGCCAAAGGCCTTTAGATCAGAGACATCGAGTTCAGTAGCCTGACCTCCGGCCAACCCGATACACCGGTCCATGCCACCTGCCAAGGCCAAATTGTGTGTAACAACTATTACAGTTATGTGGTAGCGTCTATTAAAGGAAAAGATTAAGTGTGCGGCCTTCTCCCCGGTTTTTTCGTCAAGATTCCCAGTAGGTTCATCAGCCAGGATCAACTTGGGCCTCCTGACCATGGCCCTTGCCAAGGCCACCCTCTGTTGCTCACCACCTGAAAGTTCCCCAACACGGTAACCGTTTTTTTTCTCAAGCCCTAACTCTACAAGTATGCCCCTTGCCATTTCCCTTGCCCTGGCCTTGGATTCCCCTGCTAACAGACACGGCATCATAACATTCTCAAGGGCAGAAAACTCCGGCAGGAGATGATGGAGCTGGAAAACGAATCCCAGCTCTTCATTGCGGAACCTGGAGAGCCTGGTGTCACTCCAAGAAAACACATCCTCTCCAAAGTGAAAGACCTTGCCATTGCTAGGACGATCAAGGGTACCAAGTATGTGGAGAAATGTGGTCTTTCCAACCCCTGAAGCCCCGACTACTCCTACAAGTTCCCCTGGATAGATCCTACAATTGAGGTCTTTCAGGACCTCTACCTGAAAGCCATTGTTCGAAAAGCTCTTACAGAGGCCTTTGACCTCTAAGGCCAGGGTAGTGTCAGACCCAGCAGGAGGCAAGGAATTTTTGACGCCATATTTTTGTTCTTTAGTCATAAGATGAACCAAAAAAGTATGATGACTTCGTCAAAAATCAAAAATATCACGCAAAGGCGCAAAGGCGCAAAGTTTTTTTTGATATATAGACTGCCCTTGCGAGCTTTGCGTGAGAAAAAGACTTTTTGCGAGGACATCAAGTATAAAACAGCTCCAGAATTAACAAATAAGGCCATCTCAATCAAGTAAAGAACTTGATAAACTCCTTTCTCCTACAGTATAATCAAAAAAAATTGCAGAGGATACCAGATATGTCCAAAATGCCTGTCCTTTTCGGTCTCCACGACCACCAGCCCCTTGGCAATTTTTACAAGGTCATCGAGAAGCTGACTAATACATGCTATCGTCCTTTCTTGCAAGCCGTCTCCAAGGCCCCATGGCTCTCCATTTCCCTCCACGTGAGTGGGATACTCCTCAACTGGTGGGAAGATAATGATGTCTCAATGATTGACCTCATAGGCAATATGGCAGACAAGGGGCAAATAGAGTTGTTGGGCGGTGGGTTTTATGAACCTGTCCTTGCCTCCATACCCCGGGAGGACAGGAGGGAACAGATATTGAGACTCAGTGAATACCTGGAGCGACGCCTTGGCCAGAGGCCCAAGGGTCTCTGGCTGACAGAGAGGGTATGGGAAGACCAAATAATTGAGGACCTGTCAGATACGGGCATCCAATTTGTTGTCGTAGATGACCGGCATTTTCTCGTAACAGGCTTCAACAAAGAGGAACTCTACGGCTATTATCTGACAGAGTCGGGTGGGAAGACCCTGGCAATCTTTCCAATAGATGAGACACTGCGTTATTTAATCCCCTTTAGTCCAATGAACGACCTTGGGGCATATCTGAGAGAGGTCTCAGGGAAGGGGAAAATGGCTATCTGTGTAGATGATGGAGAGAAATTCGGCGGATGGCCCGGGACCTACAAGTGGGTCTATAGAGATGGATGGCTTGAAGACTTCCTGTACCATGCCTCTCGCTGGAAGGAAGAATTCGTTGACTGGACTACCTTTTCACAGACTATGGACAGGATACCGGCATCGGGTCTCTGCTATCTCCCCAATGCCTCCTACGAAGAGATGGAGCAATGGGCACTTCCTACAGACAAGATCCTGAAGCTGCAGGAATTGATAGAATCCCTGGGCACAGAGGCCAAGAAAATCTACAGGCCTTTTTTGCGTGGAGGACACTGGAAAAATTTCCTCGTGAAGTACCCTGAGTCAAACCACATGCACAAACGTTCTATTGCCATAAGCCAGATGAGCCGAGATAAGCGCCCATTCGACAAACAGGCCAGAGACTATATCCTTTCATCTCAGTGCAATGACGCCTACTGGCATGGCATCTTTGGTGGTCTCTATCTCCCACATTTGAGAAATGCCATATGGCAATCCATACTCAAGGCAGAGGCAAGGCTCCGCAAGACACAGGACCTCATGATCGAGGAATCCGATATCAATAAAGATGGTCTGCCTGAGGTAATCGCCTCATCCGGTGATGCATGTCTGGTCTTTAAACCCCACTATGGTGGGCAGTTAGTGGAATTTTCTCTCCTCGATCCCCCCAATAACTATGGAAATACCCTGACCAGGAGGCCTGAGGCATACCATGAGGCCCTAAAAAAGATACTGGAACAGGGCCCTTCCTCTAAAGATCACAAGAAGACAGATGAAGGGATCACGAGCATCCACAACCTATCAAGGGATATGGACCACTCCATGTTGAATGAACTCATATTCGATTGGTACAGGAGAAACTCCTTTATAGATCACCTTTTCGATCCCAGCGCCACCCTTCTGGACTATAAGAGATGTGACTTCAGGGAATGGGGAGACTTTGCCAATCAGCCCTTCAGATATCGTATTGACAGGGGGACCCTCATACAGACAAGAGATGGCGGCCTATATATCCCTGGCTCTCCCAAAATGCCGGTCCGTTTGACCAAGTCTTTCATCCTCAGGGACAGGGGGCTGACAATCAATGCGAGATATACCCTGAAGAATGAATCCGATGCCCAAATTAACTGCCGATTTGGTATAGAATGGAATATCTTTCCGGCATTTCTTGCCCTGGGAAATGGGAAAATCCTTGTAGGGGGGAAAAAACAGGATTCAGGCTCTCCCTGGGAGCACAGAGGGGATAAGATAACCATTGAAGACGGGGCATTAGACGTCAAGCTCCATATTGTTCTGGGCCATAGCAGTGCTATCTGGGGATTTCCAGTGATGACAGTGGCCCAAAACGAGAGGGGCTATGAGACGACTATCCAGGCCATATCCATTATGGCCCACCAAGAACTCAACCTTAAGGCCGGAGATGAATGGCACCAGGATATCACCTGGCAAGCGGTGACAAAGTCTATGGAGAACACCTATTATATAGGCTAAATGAGAGATGTAACCGCTATGCTCCGGAGCCGGGATCTCCCATGCTGCAAAAACCAATGTAAGGGCAAAAGATTTTTTGCCCCTACAGGGCTAACGCAAATCGTTTCCAGAAGAAGCACCCTGTGACCGTAACCGTTCGTTGCAACGTCCACGTCCCCGGCCAGCGGTAGCCTTTTGAAGGGTTTCAGTGCGGATTAATCGGCAGAGTGCCCTGATCTTGTGCATCAAGCGATGCTCCTGAAAGCCTTCAAAAGGCTACCGCTGGCCGGGGGGAATGTGACCGGTTACTGAGAAGTTACCCCGGCCTTCCATTTTTACAGAGAGATGACGGCCCCACAGCCGGCTTCAACAAAGTTCTTGCCCCAGCCTTTCTTGAAGAGGCCTATGGCCTTCTCGCCAGTACAGTGGCTTGGAGCGACTTTCTCTACACCTAAGTCCTTTAGTTCCTGGATAATTTCGCGAATTCGGGTAGTCGATGTCCCCATGAGGTGAAATCCTCCGATCACTATATAAATATCTTTTTTGAGCAGGCCCTTCGCTTTCTCAACTATCTGTACTATGCCGGGATGCGCACAACCTGTGATAATGGCAAGACCTTTTGGAGTCTCGAGGATCAGGCTCTGTTCTTTAATCAATTTACCCATCTCCCCGGTTGAGTAGACCTGGGCAAAAAGCCGCCTTGGGGTACCGACTGTCTTGACATGCGCCCCATAGTCTTGAATCTCCTGTCTGAAAGAAGCCGGAAAGGATTCTGGCAGGTAGATACTAACCTCTGGATTCTGTCGGAGAAATCTCTCCAAGCCGCCACAGTGATCGGCATGGATGTGAGAAAGAATTATTACGCTGACTATTCCGGGATCAATGCCCAGGCCCTTCATATTAGAAAGGAGAATATCTCCATCACCACCAGTATCAAAGAGGATGGTCTGCTGAAACCCCTCGATCAGGCATGCAAATCCCCAACCAGTCCTGATATTGGTGGCATAGGGTATGTTGTTGAAGACGATGGTGAGTCGATAAGACTGTGTCAACAGAGGCAATTTCAGATCCATGCATCGGCACCTGACGGAAATAGGATATCAGCAAAAGACTTATTAGAATACGACAGATTCCATATTATATATATCAGCTAAGTAAAGATGTCTATCCCGAAGGGATAGCAGGATATCCCAGCCTTTTGAAGCTAAAAGAAGGAGGTATAGCAAACAGGAGAACGACAGGCCTTTCTTTATAATTGCAAAATATCCGAGGGGTATCTGCATTGACACCGAAATGTCTGGAAATAAAAAAACATAAGGAGGAATACTGGCCCTATGTAGTTTCCGACTTTGACAAGGAGCCCACGTCTTTTTGCTATGCCTTTGCCCAAAATTATCAGGCCATCCGTTACTTTCGACTGGACCCTCCAAGAACGTCCAAAAATACCTTGCTTGGCAGGATAAAGATCCTCGATAAAAAGGTGAATGGTCCTAGACACATCCAGGCCTGGTTGTCTCGACATGATCTCAGTGAAGAAATTTAGCTCCTGTCCCCTTTTTTATCATTTCTTCTTTGGTGGGCCAGTACCAGCTTGATTTCGCCATAGGAATAGTCGTCACCCAGGGATCTTTTAATTTCTCCCAATGGGTGCCCTTCCATTGTTTCGAGCTTCTGCTCGATAATTTTCTGTCGTTTGTGGTCGAGCACCCTGTCAATTGCCAGTTCGCCTCTTTCTATGAAGGGCACCAGGTGACCCTCGATAGTGGAGGTAGCCAGGCCGCGTCTTTCGGCGATCTCCCGGACCGAGAGCCCTTCCTGCAGCAGGTCGAAACTGATCTGACGGGTATCGCGGGTGACCTCCCCTTTTTTCCCTTGTGCCGCTTTAGGCAGCGACGGCTCGGGCAGGGAAACCTCCTGGATGCCGTGCTTTTTCCTGTAGGCCAAGATCAGGGCTATCAGTTCCTCGCCGTAACGTTCGCACAGCCGCCTGCCGATGCCCTTGATCTTCCGCAGGTCGTTAAGGGTAGCCGGCAGGTGGACCGCAATCTGGATCAGGACCCGCTGGTGCAGGATACGGTAGTGAGGCACCCCCTGCTCAGACGCCTTTGCCGATCGCCACTGGCGCAGCTCTTCAAACAGTTCCGGGTGACCCACATCATCGACCGTGTACTCTACAGCAACCCTGCTTTTCGGCCTTTCGGGTTTGAAGTCCATGTTGGCGCGCGAGACAGCCCGCAGGTAGGTCGCCGGTGCAAAGCCCTGCCGGCATGAGGTTACAGCGGCCAATTTGACCGCCAGCTCCCTGCCGGTCTCCTCCATGGCCTTGCTGATCCGTTTGCGCAGCTCCCTGGAATCGGCTTCCACTTGGATATCCCGGAGAAAGGCACCCGGCAGAGCGGTCAGTTTTTCCTCGAAATAGGCCGATGCCTTGCCAGCGCGTTCCACCAGGACGTGGTCGGACTCGGGCAGAGCGCACTCTCCAAATAGGGCTGTCAGTTGCCGTTTGAAATTCTCACTGACCGTGAATATTTCCTTCTCAGACCTGTGTTGCAGCTCCTGTATGTCGCCCTGGCCCGTGATATGCAGTACATGGGCGTTGCCGATCAGGGTGCCGGTCAGCCTGTTCAGCCAGTAGCGTAGGCGGCCGAAGTCAAAACACTCCAGCATCAACTGATGCTGATAT
>JALTHV010000348.1 GCA_027004315.1 Deltaproteobacteria bacterium | reverse complement strand
ATAGTTGACAACATCTGATTCCCAGACGTACGTACCGCTGACCCCGATAATTTTTCTTGAAAGCCAAGATTTGTAATCTGCGTTAAGGTCAGGGATAATAAGATACTCTTCATCTTCATTGCCCAGTGCCTCATACATACCTACCCAGAAAAAATGAGCTACTATGGCTGAAGTGATGGCATCCAGCTCATCGTGGCTTACATCGCCATGAGCAAACTCCCCTGTAATTCCAAATTCTTTCAGACCCTCAACAAGATAATCCAGGCCCGCCTGCTTGCGGGGTATGGCCATTATATCCTGGGCAGCACCTGGATAGCTTTCTATAACCGGGATACCTAATTCCCTGAATTTGGCCGCAAGGAGCATGCCCCTTCTGGTCAGTTTCTGCATACTGTTAATAAGACAGGGGTAACTTGAAATGCCTCTCCTTTTCAGAATCCTCTCACACTCTCTGGTAATACCGAACTCATTCCTGAAGGGATCATCATCAAAAAAATCTGTTCGTCCCCTTGGAATGCTTAATGGAGAGTCAATCGAAACAATATCAGCGCCTGCCTCAATGGCCAATTTTATTATTTCTTCATCAGTTTTAACGCGACAAGTTACCGCCTGGTTTCCCTTTAATATACAAAAGCCCGTTTCTCTCTCCTCTGATGAAACAAGGTCTATGCCTGCTGCACAATAATTATCAAGAGAAAAAATTTTATTGAGATCATAATAAGTAATTAGGGGTTTAATATTACCAGTGAAAGGTGGTATGTATATTCTATAGGCATTGGCTGAATCTTTTTGTTCTACCCATTCTATGGTGCTCGACCGCTCTGAAAAATCAGGTTTCTTCCGCACTGATACAGGAAGTTTTTTCTTTTTAAAATATCGGGTTATACACGTATCAAGGATACATTTCATTCCCTCGATATCAGCATGATTGTATTCTATCAGCCTTTGCATGGCCTTTAAATCGCCACGGCGGTACTTGTGCCAGAGAATCGGAGCTGCTTCACCCAGCATACCTTCAATATCGGACTCTCTTATAAAACCTATTTCTCTCTCTATTTTTTTCTGCCCTCCGGTCAAATCGACACGTTTGGCAAAGTAACGAAGGTCAATATGCACAGGCGGAATAACGATATTCTGAAAATGTTTCTTTATGAACTTCAGATCAAATAATGTCCCATTAAAGGTTACGATTACTTTTGCCCCAGCAAGAACCGAACGTAGTTCTGTATCATCCTGCCCGTTGATATAGACACCGTACCGGGTATCAAGCGACCACCCAACTATTGTGATCTGGTCATAATACAGGCTGAGTCCGGTTGTTTCGATGTCAAGAAAAAGCACTTCTGTGGGGAACTCCAGAGCAATTCTATAATATTCTGCATTGGAGAGATTCTTGGCGAAAAACTCCATATCCCCCTTGTTATAAGCTGTGAATGATTCAGAAAGGATTGATTCAGATTCTTGCTGAGTATTATCAAAAAGGGAACGCTGTCTCGGCAAGGCGGTTATATACTGGCCCCAGGTCAATATGCCACGGCGCCACATGGCCTCTTCTGTCTTGGTGCCTATGCCTTTCAGGTGTTGGAATGTGCAAGTCAGCATGTTGCATCCATATCCAGCGAGTCAAATTACCAGCCTTGCGCCAGTATCTTTTTCTTTTCCTCTTCATTCAGGACCAGGGCGCAGCTCTCCCAGTCTATATCTTCCACCCTGTTGTATTTCTCATCAAAGGGATGGGCTGGTTGCACAGAGTCAATAAGTTTCCTTGCCTCTTCAACCTTGCCATTGGCAACATCTATCCACACATCTTCAAGGATATCCGGTACCTGTCCAAAAAGGCCATGAATGTCCTCCAGCCTGCTTGACAAAAATTCATGCACCCTGTCCTCTACAGAACCAAGGTAGCACATGTTATTATATCCTAAATTGAGCGATTTTTATAGCCATGTCAATTGAGCGAAAAATTCTGGCATCAGATTATCATGATTTAGAAAAAAGTGTAATTTTAGACTAGAAAATTAACCAAAATTCTCTAAGAGGAAATTA
>JALTHV010000347.1 GCA_027004315.1 Deltaproteobacteria bacterium | reverse complement strand
TATATATAGTGCCTGGATACGCGGGTAGGATATTCACTAGATGCATATTTCCTGCAGACACCTCTATTATAGTTATCCCGGGGCAGACGTCCCCATCTTCAGTAACCTTGACTGGTCCCTGGAAGGACCTGGTTTTTTTGCCCTGTTTGGGCTTTCAGGGACAGGGAAAACCACCCTGGCAAGGCTTATAAGTGGAGAACTCTCTCCAGATCAGGGCAAAATTGAGAGGCCAAACGCCAGACACATCCTCTATGCACATAATACAGAGCGCCTGCCAGGATGGGAGACGGTAGGCGCCCATCTGAGGTCTGTGACCAAGACCTCCAAGGCCTCTCTGCTTAAGGCCCTGTTAAAAGACTATGAAATGGAAACCTATCTGGAGAGCCGCTTTTCAGGGCTATCCATGGGGCAAAAGAATAGAATAAATCTTGCCAGGTATCTGGTCCAGGAATTCGATCTCTTGATAGCCGATGAGGTACTCGCCAATGTGGATGAGCCTACCCGAAACCACATCCTGGAAAGGATGAAATCGCTATTCCCTCAAAAGACCTTTCTCTATATCTCCCATAATGTCCTTGAAGTTGCCCGTTTTTCGCAGGCCGTATATGTCCTTCCACATAGATCCACCAGCGGTACAGATAGTATCTATAAAATATCCAGCCTCGACCAGCAAGCGGGTAGTGAGACCCATGAAGAACTCATAAGAGAAAGGGTCTACACAATCCTCAAGGCCGCAGCAGGCAACAGTGGACCCTGGTAGTGAAGACCCTGGAACGTCTGGTTCAATTCTTTTCCATCTATACAGTGGCTTTAGGCCTACTGTGGGCCGTGAAGATAGTATATGGTTTCTCTGACTACCTGATACCGTCTCCTCTTGAGATCCTGCAGATAGCCCGGCAGAACGGCCTGTTTTATGTAGAGGCCGTTTTAAATACCTCGGCCGTAGCGATCGCAGGCCATATGATTGCCATTGTACTTGCAACAGCAGTAGGGCTCGTGGGCCGCCTGAATTCCTGGCCTGGCAATCTCACGCGCATAGCGGCCTACAACCTCCAGGCATATCCCATAGTGGCAGTAGCACCTATAATATTCCTGTTCCTTGGAGATGGACTGTCATCTAGGCTCCTCATAGCGGCAATGATATGCTATTTCCCTCTACTCTTGAGTTTTATAGGCATATTTGCAGAGCCCGTGGAAGAAGTAGAGCACTTCTACAGGATAACTGGCAGGATCAACTGGAGGTTAGAACTCAGCATAAGGACCTTTGAAAACCTGGACAAGATCATAACTGTTATTGTGGGAAGCGGTACACTGGCCATGGTTGGTACCATAGTAGCCGAGTTCCTGGCCGCAAGCCAGGGTATTGGCTATGTAATAAGAAAGGCCCTCTATCAGAGCAATCTGGCGAGAATTCTCGTGGCCCTATTTCTGATAGGCCTCTGCTCCTCTCTGTATCTGTCTCTTATAGAGACAATTGGAACGTGGATCAAGGCCAGGCTCACAGGAGAATAGATGCAGAAGAAAACTGGCAGTTATGAATCCAGGTAAGAGAGTATATATAGGGATTCTGATAGTATGGGGCACTCTGTCTCTCTGTCTCTCTGGATGTACCTCAAAGAGGAATCCAGGATCGATAGTCTATCGATTAAAGTGGCTCTATAATGTCAGTGCGGCAGGAGATATCTGGGCACAGGAAGCAGGGATATTCAAGGCCCATAACCTCACGGTAGATATCCGTGAAGGCGGCCCGGAACAGGATGCCATAAAGGACCTTGAGCTTGGGAGGGCCCAGTTTGGTGTAGCCTCGGCAGACCAGGTAATACGTGCCGTTGCCAAAGGGGCCAAGGTCGTGGTGCTGGCACAGATATTCCAGATAAATCCACTCCAGTGGATCTATGCCAAGAGAAATGGATTGATTATCAAGAGGCCTCAGGACCTGAAGGGCCTCTGTATCGGTGTCACCTACGGCGGTAATGATGAGGCCATCCTGATAAGCCTTTTAAGGCAATATAGGATCAGTCTAGATGACCTGAAGCTATATGCCGTACATTACGATTTTAATCCCTTTTGGAGGGGTGAAGTCGATCTCTGGCCAGTCTATAGAAACATAGAGGGAATAATCTTCCAGGAAAAAATGGCAAAAAATGGGGAGCAGGCCGGTTTTTTCAACCCCAGCACCGCTGGTATCCGGTTCGTAGCCAATTCCCTTATCACCTCAAAAAAGGTATATATGGAACGGCCCAAGATGGTAAGAGACTTTACAGAGGCCATCTTGGAGGGTTGGAAAGCTGCCATGGACCCCGGGCTGAAATCCCGGGTAGCTGAGGCGATACACAGGCTGGATCCAGATACCCCTATACCCATTATAGAGAAACAGATCGATGCAACCAGGGCACTGGTAATTCCTAGGGGGAACAGAGAGATCGGGACAATTGATAAAAGGGCCTGGGAGCAGACTAGAGATATACTCCTGGCACAGGGACTCATCTCTCACCGGATAGATATCAGTCCTCTGCTGGCAGGACCTCCTCCTTGAGCATACAGCAGGCAATGCGGCAGAGGGGCCTGCCATCTGCATCATAGGGGATATTCCCAGGATGGAGTATCCTGTTCAATACACAGCCTTCAGGGATCTGGAGGGAATAGAGGTCACATTCCCTTATGGGAGGACGTCTCCTGAGTTCATCTTTTACTATCTCCATAGAGTGTATGGGATAGTCCTCACAGAGAGGACACGTATAGACCCTGCCATTAGGAAACACGAAGTGGTTGTCGGCAACGAGGCCTGCACAGGCAAAGGGCTCGTCAGGGCCCAGGAATACCTTGGGATAGGTCACATGCATACCCATCTCAGCGGCCTTGCCCGCCACATCAGGGACTATCGACTCCCACTCTTCCCTGCCGAGCTGGAGAGAGGCCCCACCCTTCCTGGCAGAATTGCCCCTGATACCTATGACCTGGATGAAAAAACGCCTCACCCCAAGGCCTCTTAGGATTGCCGGCATATTTACAAGATCCCGGATATTCATCCTGCTTGCCGTAAATATGACGCTGGTCTCAAAGCCCCTGGCTATCGCCCGCCTGATTCCGGAAGTACAGGTCTCAAAGACCCCTCCCCCCCTGATAGGGTCATTGACCTGGGGACAAGAGCCATCGAGGCTGAAGCTAAAGTAGTCCAGTTCTTCAGGAGATACTCTATTAAGGATATCGTGGAAGAGGAACCCATTGGTATCTACTGTGATAGAGGCATAACCCAGGCGTCTTGCCTCTCTGATGGCATCAGGCAATGCAGGATTGAGGGTAGGCTCTCCCCCCAGGAATATGACGTTTGTCTCACTCGCTATGCGCTGAACCTCTGCATCCCTTGCCCTGATAACGGGATGTGCCTGGACAGGCCTCTGGCTATTGACCTGATCCCTGTCCGCAAAAATGGCCAGCCACTTGGCTATTGTATCCCTGTCCAGGATCCGGTTCCCATGCTGTTCCGGATTGATATAGCAATGGAGGCAATGGAGATTGCACTGAGTGAGCAGGTGAAGAAACAGATTGCGTGTATGTGCCTGGAACTGGACCGTCCTGTGTTCTATTTTCATAAAATTCAACTTTCTGAATTGATATAAGTTAGCAGACCGCCTCCAGATAACTGTTCACGTCCCCGGCCAGCGGTAGCTTTTTTCAGGGCTTCAGGAGCATCGTTTGATGCACAAAATCAGGGCACTCTGCTTATTAATCCGCATTGAAACCCTGAAAAAAGCTACCGCTGACCGGGAGATAATGTGAACGCTTACGCCTCCAGTGTATATCTATATAACATACTATCTTTCCAGTAAGAATTTGCCGGATCGAGAAAAAATCTCTTAAAGAGCGCCAGGCTCTCCTCCCTCTTGATACCCCCTATTATCTCTATATGGCTATCTATATAGAGATTGCCATCCCTGATGCCCGCTGCACTCAGAGGCCTTGAAAGATCCAGACCCGTTGCCCCGCCCATGACATCCTCATAGGCATAGACAACCCTCCTGATGCCATTGAGAATCATGGCCCCAAGGCACATAAGACATGGCTCAAGATTGCAGTATGCAGTGAGGGTCAAATCACCACTATCCCCAAGGGGCCTGCCTCTGGCAATCCAGTCCCTGATGGTAGATATCTCGGCATGATCAAGCTCATTTACGTCTCCTGATCTGGTATGAGACCTAGTTCCAGACCCTACCAAGGTATCCCCTGAAACCAAGATACACCCCACAGGGAAATCCCCTCTCGACATGGCACTCTCAGCCAGATCCAGTGCTATAGACATCCATTTATCGTGGTTCAGATGCCTCTGCTCCTCAACCACTTTTTGATGGCCTCCTCAAGGAAAAATCCCGCATCTGTCTCCTCTATCATCTTTACCTGCACGGGTCGAAGTCCCTTTTCACCTATTCTGTTGTAGAGACGCCTACAGATGTAATTAACGCAGATCACGTGCCTGGCAATAAGTTTACAACCCCGTTCACCCAAAAACCAACAGCCTGTCTTGTCCCAGCGAGATGAAGGGAGCTCACAGCCCATCAAGAGATTGATTAGGAGTAAAGTTGCATCAAAATGGTCTTCTATTCCCTTCGCACAACAGCTCGCTCCACCGTCAGTGGCACAATCAGTACACTCTGCAACTACTCCGGTCTCCTCCATCTGTACCCAAGACTGCCGGATGGCCTGACGATAGACATCAAGCAGGGACTTGATCTTCTCATCAGACAACAATTCTCTACCATAGGCACCAAATATTGCCTCAGCACACTCGATCTTTTTAAGGATTGGATAACCAGTACCTATAAGCAGCCGTATGGGGGAATTGATAACCATATTATTCTCCTTCATCCCAAGAAATCCCTATAAATATCCACAATAGTATAATATTAAATTACTAAATAGCCAATCAAGAAAAAATGGATATGACTATTAATTTGACTCCGCACCATATGTAGATTGCAGTGGATTAGCAGAGTGCCCTGATCTTGTGCATCAAGCGATGCTCCTGAAGCCCTTCAAAATGCTACTGCTGGCCGGGGAGAATGTGAACGGTTACGCTCCTTCTGTCTTCTCCTGATTGACTTCTAGCCATGTACAGTTTACAAATATCTCCACTAAAAGAGGTAAAACATGAAAGGTGACACACGATATACCCAGGCAGGTGTAGATATAGATAAGGCTAATGAGCTAATAAGAGAGATAAGGCCTATGGTCTCCTCTACCTTTAAGCGTGGGGTGCTTACAGAGATCGGTGGTTTTGCAGGGCTCTTTGCCCTTGATCTTGAACGCTACCACCAGCCTGTCCTGGTATCCTCTACTGACGGCGTAGGGACCAAAATTAAGATTGCTGTCCTGTCCAACAGGCATGAGACAATAGGGATCGACCTCGTTGCTATGTGTGTTAACGACATACTGGTATGCGGGGCCCAACCCCTGTTCTTCATGGACTACTTTGCCACTGGCAGGTTGGAGCCTGAGACAGCAATCGATGTCATAAAAGGGATTACAGACGGGTGCAAAGAGGCAGACTGTTCCCTTATCGGTGGTGAGACCGCTGAAATGCCAGGGCTCTATGCAGAAAATGACTATGACCTTGCCGGATTTGTTGTAGGGGCAGTAGACAGAGACAAGATCATCGACGGGTCCGAGATAGGCGTAGGACAGGTGATCATAGGCCTGGCATCAAGCGGGCTTCATAGCAATGGTTTTTCTCTGGTACGCAAGATCTTCTTTGAGGAACTGGGCCTTACTGTATCGGACAAAATACCGGCAATTGGAGATCAGAGCCTAGGTGAAATACTCCTTACGCCCACAAAGATATATACCAAGATAATCAGTCACCTGCTCAAGCAAAAACGAATCAATGGGATGGTACATATCACAGGCGGCGCCTTCCTGGACAATATACCCAGGATACTCCCCAAGACCTGCAAGGCGGTAATCAAGAAAGATAGTTGGCCAATCCCACCTATCTTTCGTTTCCTGCAGGAGAAAGGCAGGATCTCTGAGAAAGAGATGCTCCGTACCTTCAACTGTGGTATAGGCATGGTACTCATAGTACATGAGGCAGACGTGCAGGATATACTCTTTCAGATCCAGGCATTTGATGAACAGGCCTATGTCATCGGTCATATAGAAGAGAGAGGGCCTGAGAAACCACCAGTAGTCTTTCAGACATAACCGCGCTCAGGGACTGTACGTAACCCTTCACGCCGGAGGGACTGAGCATGAAAGTTAGCTCAAGGCCCAAAGGGTAAGGCAAGAAATCATATCTAATCTCTTACTTT
>JALTHV010000346.1 GCA_027004315.1 Deltaproteobacteria bacterium | reverse complement strand
GTTATCTGGGCTACCTGTGTCTTCAAACGAGCAGAAGATCCACCGAATTTGGTCTCAAGGGCATCTAAGACCATCTCACGGGCATCTTGAAGCATGCCTTGCTGGAGGCCCTGCTGTATCCCCTTTTTGATCCCTATTCTTTCTACACTGCTTATATATTCCACCTTCTTGGCCTCCTCATACTCATGTATCTCTGTCCAAAAACTCTCTTCTACCTCTTCAGGCAATCTCATTATCCAATCTATGAAGTGAAAAAGATTGACTATATCTTCTTTGCTATAACCATGTTCATAAAGCCGCCTTACAAGATGAATCTTCCATTTCTTACGGCTTTCTTCATCCCTGTGTGTCTCACGGGTCTTTAGATGGGCCATCACTACTGTCGCAAATGGATTGTCCTTAGTTGTACACAAACATCCGTTTTGCAAAGTTCGGCCTCTCCTGACCCTGTACCTCTATATGTACCAAGACCCAGGCATCTTCTCCATCCTTTCTCCAGACCTGGACCAGCTTGTCAGCAAGCCTCTTTCCCAATTCAGCATCCCTTGTGACCTGCTGTAGCTCTTTATCTAAAAACGTATATCCTCTTGACCAATCAATTTCCTCTGCTGCCCTTGGGAAAAAGAAGACCATAAACTCCTGGAAATACATCTCCAGGATCTTCTTCCACTTCCACGACCACTTTTCTAAAAAACCCTATAATTTCAAAGATTTTTAAAAACAGCGTTTCTCAAAACGCTGCGCAACTGTCAAAAATAGAAGAGGCTTATTCCATGATCGACCAGGGATTAACCATGATTACACGGGAACTTGCATTGATTTCATGACTGACTACACTGCAAAAAGTCCTTGACCACTTTTTGCTATATAGAAAACGTATTAGTTACATATATGTTTCATTAAGAAAACTGATATAGCTATAAAAATATTTCCCTAAAAATGGGGTTTTTCAGCGGAATCATGACTGACTAAAAACGTGAATCTTTTTTACGTTTTTGATGAACAAAGCCCAACCTACTTCATTATCCTTTCTGCACGCCATGCAGAGATAATAAATGGATATGCGCTCCCCGAAGATATTGCTGGATAACCTTGAGAACCCTTCTTCTTTGCAAATATGGACAGGCTGTATTCCTTAATCCCTTTAAGCCGAATAGTATATATGGCATTCGTAAATGCCTTTTTGTTGCGGCCTTCAATAAAATTCTCGCATCTCAGGTCAGATAGGCTGGATAAGAGACGATGAATCCTGGATTCATCTGCCTTTTTCCCATCAGGAGTCTGCCATATCGCCTCTGATGCTGTATTCAGCGGGCCTTTGCCCTTGCCCCCAGTCACCTCTTTTTTCAAAAAAGTTATTGATTTTTTGGGGGTCTTTATATCTATTTCCTGGATATCTGCCAATTCAAATGATAAGACTTCTTTATCTCTAAGGTCTGATACGGTCTTGTCAAAGGTATCCCTGAAGTTCCCCCTTGCATGATATACACGGTAGTCACCCGCAATCTTTACGAATGTATGCCGATATGTGGAGGCCGTCTTACCTATCTCAAATTCCCGCTTTAGTTTATTCCCGGCCCATGCCTTTACAACGATCTTATTGTCATTATCCAGGCCATAACGGCCATAATCTCTGGCCTCAGACACGAGGGCCGTCAGCTTGAGCCTGCCAATGACGTCCAGCATATTTTTTACCATATCTGAGTCTGCCCGATATCCCTCAGGAGAAATGGACCACCTGCCGTCCTCTCCTTTTTTCAATATGATGGCAGGACCTCTCTTTGAGATCTCGATCCTTGAGATCTTATTCAGAGCTATTGTCTTGAGTCCCGGTAGCTTGTAAAGGGACCTGTTGCTCTTATTGAATAAGAGGTACAGAGAGAGCACCAGGATTATAATAACCAGCACGATGATTTCTTTCTTAGATTTCATGGCTGCCACCTCATTTCTGAAACATAGCCTTTATCCGTTTTTTGCGGGAATTCCTGCGGAACCAGACCAGAAGCCCGGCGATAATTACCAATAGAGGCAGCCCGGCGATATTAAACATTTTTATAAAGGTCTTGGTCCCTGGCCCGGTCTCATGGAGGGGATTAAAACGCTGGACCTTGCTCCGCATAGCAGCAGTCTCATCCCTGTTATTTAGGTGATCAATTACGTTCATGATAAATGTGGCATTCGGACCCCTTCCCCTGGCATCGATGAGGTTGTCCCTGAGCATATAAGAAGAGGCCATTATAAATATCTTCCCGGGCCTGCCCCTTGATATGAACTCGCCCTTTTCCTTGATCTTTTTGGATAGGTCAATGCCGGCCTTTTTGCCTTGTAGCTTTTTGTTGGTCTTCTTCTTTTTGGCTGGGTTATTCTCCTTGACCTGTTTCTCCGGTATCGGCCTTCCGGCAAAATAACTCGGGAATCTCCCGGTAATAAGATATGCCAATGGCAGGCTCTGTTCTTCGTCCTTCGATCGTGGTGGATGGATAAGCATAGGGTTGAGAGTAATCCGCCCTCTCATCTCCCAAGACTCCTCTGATGATGAAATAAGTTTGATGGCCTTAAGGCCATTTTTAGCAATCTGTTTTGTTTCGATCTTAAGAGGAGAGACCTGAAAGGCAATCAGCCCCTTGATGTTCTTCATGAATGGCAGGTCTCTATTGATGAATCTGCTTTTAATTATAGGGGCGAAATAGATAGGCCTTTCACCGCCTCCCAACTGCTCAGGGATCCTCTCTTTATAGCAGTTTTCATCCATAACATAGGATTTCTTGATATGGACACCATAAAAATCCAGTAATTTCCCAAGGCCTGTATCTATTGGGATGTATTGTGGCATCCTATTATATAGATACATCTGTGAGTTGGATGGAGGATGGGTCCTCTTAAAGGCATCGATAAACAGGCAGAGGCTCTTTCCTCTCATCAGGAACTGGTCTATTTGATAGAGTTCATAGTCTGAGAACTTTTTTGTAGGCCTCGCTATGATCAGGCAATTGAGGCTCTCTGGGATTGGACCGTCTTTGAGCCTTACATCCTTAATAGAATAGGTCTGGGAAATGAGCCTCCGGAGATTAGATAGGTGGTCCTGTCCCTGCCTCAGTATAGAATAAGGATATGCAGAAGATAAGTTGAGAGTCCCATGATCTGCCAGATATCCTATATTTTCGTTGATATTGATCAGAGATTCCAGATTATTGTTAATGACCCTCTCCATATTGCCTATATCAGCCATTTTATATGTAGTACCAATTATTGGTATATTAATTACCTGGATAAGGGGTATTTCAACTGTCTTGTCTTTATATTGCATTACAAGGCCTATACTCCCCCTGCCTGCCTCAATATGCCTGCTGGGTATGGCAGGCCACCTGAGCGTTAAGAGGTTATATTTTTTGACCTCTGCCTCAAGAGACCTATCTTTTGTGGGGTCCAGGTACTCGAAGTCAAGTTTTCCATAATTTTTCTCATTCAGCCTCTTTACTATATCTCTGAATCTTTCTGGGAGTTCCTGGAGGTCTTTGAGATTCATGAGTGGTGCAACCTTCTCAAGTGAAGAAGACAGAAAAAGCCTTACATGTACTTTTCCTGGGAGCCTCAGGAGTGCACTGATCTTGTTGTTTAGTTTCTCGATTGTAGTTGTCAGCTTATATTCCAGCCCGTCGGTAGAGGTAATAGTTGGGATTCTCTCTACGAGGTCCCCATGGATCATGACCAGGCCCATATAGGCCTTCTGAAATTTGACCTCGTCTTTTTCAATGACCTGGATCTGAACGGGATTAATCCCGTAGTCTTTTGCCAGCCTCTGGTTTTCAATATTTTCCTTGCTGACGCCACCTTCCTTGGGACTGACATCATAGAAGTGATAATTGAAATATTTGTTGGCATAAATGGAATATTCATCGAGGAGGTCATGCAGATATCGCTCTGTATTATTGTAAGGGGCAGGGAGATCTTTGGTAAAAAAGATGTCAATTGAGAGAGGTTCTGAAAGAGTAGATACTGCCCTTTTACTCTCTTCAGAGATTGAATAGAGCCTGTTTTTTGTCAGATCAAGCCTGAAAAAGAGGGTGATACCGGCCACGTTTATCAGGATGACGACTGCCAGATATATGAAAAATTTTATATACCTTCCCATCCTGTCTTTTGCATTCATTGACGTCCTCCTCAATTTTTTTCCTGCATGACCATGTGTGTACCATAGAGCGCAATAAAACTGGTACTCAGAAAGTAAAGGAGATCCCGTGAATCAATTACTCCCTTTGATATGTTCTGAAAATGGAAATCTGCCCCCATATATTGCAGGAAACCAAGGGCGCTCCTGGGGAGGAAAATAAGCATCTTGTCTATCAGGGTCAGGCCGAAGCATATGGCCATGCCGATGATAAAGGCGCTGATCTGATTCCGGGTCAGGGATGAAGCGAATAGACCGATAGCGGAAAATGAGGCTCCAAGCAGGATGGCACCGAGATATCCGCCTATAACCGGCCCCCAATCGAGTTGTCCAAGAAAAGAGATAATAATCGGATATGATAGGGTGGGGATAAGCATGGCTATAATAAATGCTATCGCTGCCAGAAATTTACCAAGAATTACGTCCAGAAATGTCACCGGCATGGTAAGCAGGATCTCATAAGAACCTATATTTAGTTCCTCTGAGAAGAGTCTCATGGTGATGGCAGGAACCACGAACGAAAAGGTTATTGGAAGCAGATTGAAGAAATTTCGCAGATTGGCCTGGTCATAGAGGAAAAAGGTGGCGAAAAAGAACCACCCTGTCACAAGCAGGAAGATCGATATGACGATATAGGCAATGGGAGATATAAAATAGAGGCCGAATTCCTTCTTGAAGATATTGATAACCTGTGACATCTCAGATCTCCTTGGTCAGTTCCCTGAATATATTCTCAAGCGTCCTCGTCTCCTGGTGAAATTCCAGCAGGACCCAATCGGTCTTTTTAATCTCCCCGTATATCTTACCCCTGATATCGGATGGATATTTACAACTGAGCTCCAGGTGCAGGCAGTCTCCAGCATCCAGCCGGGTAATGGCTTCTACCCCATCAATAGGCATCAATCTCTCTTTGACGGATCTAAGGTCTGCATTTTGCAGCGATATCTCGATATGGTGTTCCCCAGAGGTCGATTGTTTGAGACTCTCTGTGCTTCCATCCGCCACAATCTTGCCGTGGTTGACGATGATGATGCGATTGCATGTTGCCTCGGCTTCACTGAGGATATGGGTCGAGAGGATGACAGTTTTTTCTCTGCCGATCTGTCTGATGATCTCCCTGATTTCGACGATCTGATTTGGATCCAGACCGGATGTAGGCTCATCCAGGATCAAGATCTCTGGATCACTCATCATGGCATGGGCCAGCCCTACCCTCTGTCTGTAGCCCTTGGATAATTCGCCGATGGGTTTGTGCATAATCTCATTTATGCCACAGAGATCGGCCAGGTGGTGGATCTTGGGGATCTGCCTTCGTTTTTCTATTCCCCTTATTTCTGAAACAAAGGTCAGGTAATCATAGACCAGCATATCGTGATATAGAGGGGCCGATTCGGGGAGATATCCCAAAATCTTCTTTATCTCAAGTGTATCTTCATCAATATCGAGGTCCTTGACCCGGATACTCCCGGATGTTGGATGGATAAAGCCGGTAAGCATCCGCAGAGTAGTAGTCTTGCCAGCGCCGTTGGGGCCCAATAGCCCGAGTATTTCGCCTTTCTCAATATCGAAGTTGATCTGATTTACCGCACAGAAATCACCGTAATATTTGCTTAGAGCCTCGACATGGATCATTCTATTCTCCTGTTTCTTAATGGGGAAGCTCACGAAAGCCGGATATCTTTTGCAGGGTTTCGATCGCGGGCAAAACCATTGAACCCCCAAAAAGTCTGCCGACGCCGAATAGAGGGCAGGCAATTGCCTTCGTACAGGCCCTCAAAAAATAATAAATCAAACAGCCACTGATTAAGCGTAACTGTTCACATCCCCCCGGCCAGCGGTAGCCTTTTGAAGGGTTTCAGGAGCATTGCTTGATGCATAAGATCTAGGCACTCTGCGATTAATCCGTACTGACACCCTTCAAAAAATCCTACTGCTGGCCGGGGACGTAGATGGTTGCAACAGGAAAGGGGTGTGAACGGTTACGATTAAGCCCTTCCAAAAAACAGCAAAAAGCACTAATACTAAAAATCGAAATAGTCAAGGGTATTCAAGAGTTTATTCGTAATTTCTGTAACTTTTCAATAAGTCCTAGCAACTTCGGTGTAACCGATCATATTTCCCCCGGCCAGCGGTAGCTTTTTTCAGGG
>JALTHV010000345.1 GCA_027004315.1 Deltaproteobacteria bacterium | reverse complement strand
GTTCAGTGCGGATTAATAGGCAGAGTGACCTGATCTTGTGCATCAGACGATGCTCCTGAACACCTAAAAAAGGCTACCGCTGGCCGGTAATTATATCTAAGATTTGAAGCAATACTACAGATGGAGTATTTTTGATATAATTGTTTCATTTTAGAAATTGGAGATAAAAAATATGAATTCTCAATACTCAGGGCGTTTGAAGCGGGTGCGGCTCATCCTGGCTGGTCTGGGCCTGGATGCCTTCCTTGTAACCTGTCCTGAAAACCGCCGCTACCTGAGCGGTTTTACCGCGGAAGACGTGGGTATCTCTGAATCTGCAGGGGCACTCCTCGTCCTTCGCAACGAGGCCATACTGCTTACAGATGGACGCTATGAAGTCCAGGCACAGGATGAGGCACCAGACTGGCACCTGGTCATATACAGACAGGGCCTGGCCCATGTCCTGAAAGACCTCATACATGGTTCTGGAATACATAAGATCGCCTATGAGCCCCATTCTCTGTCCTGTCAGCAGTTTGATGCCATAAAAAAAGGCCTCCCTGAGACCGAATTTGTCCCGCTCAGTGGCCGTATCGAGGCCATGCGCTCCATAAAGGCACCTTCAGAGATCGATTCCATCAAAGAGGCTATATCTGCGGCAGAGATGGTGCTTGATGGTGTATGGAGGACTATAAGGCCAGGCATTACTGAAAAAGAAGTGGCCTGGTACATCCTTGAGGGGCTGTGGAGACATGCAGAGGGCCCTTCGTTTTTTCCAATAGTTGCCTCTGGACCTAATGCAGCCCTGCCCCATGCCGTTCCAACAGACAGGCCAATTGAAAGGGGAGAGCCCATAATTGTGGACATGGGCGCCAGGCTGGGAGGATATTGTTCAGACATGACAAGGACCATGTTTGTAGGGGAACCCAGGGCCCCATTTAAGGAGGTATACACCATAGTCCAGAGGGCCCAGCTCGCTGCCCAGAGGGCCCTCAAGGCCGGGCTGACAGGGAGACAGGTGGACCAGGTAGCCAGAGATGTAATCCGTGCTGCCGGCTACGGCCCAAGATTTGTCCACTCCCTGGGGCATGGGGTAGGACTTGCAGTCCATGAGGCACCAATCCTCTCGCAGAGGTCACGCAAGGTGCTCAGGCCCGGGATGGTGGTCACCATTGAGCCAGGGATATATCTCCCCGGCCAGGGAGGGATCCGCCTGGAGAATATGGCACTTGTAGAGGCCAATGGGGCCACAATACTCAGCAAGAGAGACTGGTTTTATGAGTTTTGACAGGGTGCTGCCTGCCTGTTGCCTGCTGCTCTCTCTTCAGAAAGAGATGACCCTTACGGAGCACCTTGAGGAATTACGCCGGCGCCTATTCATCTGTCTTATTGCCGTAGTCCTAGGCTCTGTCCTGTGTTATGGCTTTATTGATCCGATCTTTACCCTGCTTTCAAGGCCTCTTGAGGCAGTCATGCCCCCTGGGACAAGTCTTATCTTTACATCATATACCGAGGCCTTTTTTATCTATATCAAGCTGGCCATTACATGTGGAGTCTTTGTGGGGAGCCCCGTCATTCTCTATGAGATATGGGCGTTTGTGGCCCCCGGTCTCTATGAGCACGAAAAACGCTGGGCCCTGCCATTTGTCATATGTTCGTCATTCCTGTTCATCTGCGGGGGGCTCTTTGGGTATATGGTGATATTCCCTGCAGTATTCAGATTTTTTGCCAGTTATACAGGCAAAAGCCTACGCCTCATGCCCAGTGTCAGTGAGTATTTTACCCTGACGGTCCGTCTCCTTTTGGGGTTTGGGCTTGCCTTTGAGTTACCTGCCTTTATGGCATTTTTGGGTCTGATAGGCCTCGTAGATGCCCACCTGCTCAGGAGATACCGCAGGCATGCCATTCTCATAGTCTTTATTGCTGCAGCGATTCTCACTCCGACATTCGATATCCTCAACCAGTTGTTTGTTGCCCTTCCCCTTATGGTCCTATATGAATTCAGTATATTCCTGGTATGGTTGATAGGCGCAAAGAAGAAAAGGACCATAGACTGATGACAATATTATATAGCAGGAGCAATAGACGCTTTTTTATGGAAAGAATAAGGCAGAATCTCAGGATTATTTTGCCATTTTTCTTCTTTGCCATAGCCCTCTGGCTCCTCCACTATGTAATGCAGACATTCAGGTACCAGGACGTCACCAGGGCAATCCATGGTATTCCTGGGAGACGGATTGCCTGGAGCTGCCTCTTTACAGGCCTCAACTATGTTGTCCTGACCTTCTATGACCTATTGGCCTTTCAGTATATCAAAAAGGTGCTCAGTTATGGACGCATTGCGCTTGCATCCTTTATAGGATATGCCTTCTCAAACAATACAGGAAGCCTCGCAATTATTACTGGAGGTAGTGTCCGGTTCAGGATGTATACCCTCTGGGGCCTGTCCCTTACAGAAATAACCAAGGTCCTGGTCTTTTCATCCATAACCTTTTGGTCTGGTTTTTGTGCCCTGGCCGGGCTATCCCTGACACTTCATCCCATCCCAATTCCCAGCATCATCAAGCTCCCTTTTGGCTCAAGCCTTCCTATTGGACTGATTTTCCTATGTATTTTTGCTGCCTATTTCCTATTTAGTACGCTTCCAATACGGAAGAGGCCATTAGAATTCCATGGGGTCCAGTTTCCTGCACCGCCATTTATGCTCATTGTCAGGCAGGTATTTGTATCATCCCTGGACTGGATACTGGCCGCATGTTGTCTCTATTCTCTTCTCCCAGTCAGTTTGAGCATCTCTTTCTCTACCTTTGTGAATTTTTTTCTCCTGGCCCAAGTCCTTGCAGTAATCAGCAATGTACCGGGTGGCCTTGGGGTCTTTGAGACCCTCATGGTCCTTTTGCTTTCGCCCTATGCCCCTGCCTCAGACCTCCTGGGTTCCCTTATCGTCTATAGAATAATCTATTATTTCTTCCCCTTTGGCATTGCGGCAGTCCTGTTGGGTGGGCACGAAGTAGGGCTACACAGCAAGATCATTAGGCAGGCAGCCAGGGGCGTTGCCAGGTTGTCTGTTGTCTTGATGCCGTATTTTTTGGCAATTATCAGTTTTATCAGTGGAGCAGTGCTCCTATTTTCTGAAGTGACTCCAGAACTCCCATGGCGTATGGATATTCTCAGGAGGCTTATCCCCCTCCCGGTAATCGAGGCATCTCACTTTCTTGCCAGCCTCACAGCTACATCTCTACTCCTGGTTGCCTGGGGTCTTAAGAGGCGTCTCGATGCTGCATATATCTTGACAATTTTTCTCCTTGGGGCAGGAAGCATATTTTCGATATTGAAGGGCCTAGACTATGAAGAGGCGGGGCTTCTTGCCTTGGCAGTAGTCGTCATTGCCCCCTTCCGAAAGGCATTTTATAGGAGATCCGCCTTTACCTCTGAGATATTTTCTGCTGACTGGCTGGCCAGCATATTTATAGTTGTGGCAAGCAGCCTCTGGCTGGGGTTTTTCGCCTACAAGCATGTAGAATATTCAGATAACCTCTGGTGGCGATTTGCACTCAATGCAAATGCACCGAGATTTCTGAGGGCGAGCGTAGGTTCGGCATCCGTGCTCCTCCTGTTTTCTCTCTCAAGGCTTCTCCATCCCGCAAGATTTCATCATGCCTTGCCAGATGCCAAGGCCCTTTCCAATGCAGAATCTATTGCCTGCCGGTCTCCAGGCACCTATGCATATCTCAGTCTCCTGGGAGACAAGGCACTCATGTTCAACCACAGACAAAATGCCTTTCTGATGTATGGATCGCATGGAAGGAGTTGGGTCGCTATGGGAGATCCTGTGGGTCCAGAGGAGGAAATTTCTGAGCTGGTATGGGACTTTCGGCAGATGTGCGACTACTATCATGGCCTGCCTGTATTTTATGAGATTGGTCCAAAAAATTTGCCTCTGTACATAGATGCCGGCCTGATCCCGCTCAAGATAGGCGAAGAGGGGAGGGTCTGTCTGAAAGACTTTTCGCTAAAGGGAACTGCTCGGAAGAGACTGCGTCACGGACACAACAGACTGATCAAGGAAGGATACTCTTTTAAGGTTATTCCCAGAGAGGATGTCCCTTCTTTTTTGGGAAAATTGAAAGAGATTTCAGATAGATGGCTGGCCCATAAACGGACCAGAGAGAAGGGCTTTTCACTGGGATATTTCAGTGAAGACTACCTGAGGCGTTTCCCTGTTGCAGTAGTGATGCATGAGGATTCCATATCTGCCTTTGCCAACCTCTGGCCCGGTTGGGAAAAGAGAGAGCTTTCTGTAGATCTCATGCGTTATCACCCCGATGCCCCGCCTGGGATGATGGATTTTCTGTTTACGGAGATCATGCTTTGGGGAAAGGAACAGGGATATCAGGAGTTTAATCTGGGAATGGCACCACTTTCCGGGCTCGAGGACAGACCAAAGACCCGGCTCTGGTACCGGCTAGGAAATATAGTCTTGCGCCATGGAGAATCGTTCTATAACTTTCAGGGCATTCGCAGGTATAAGGAGAAGTTTGGCCCTGTCTGGGTCCCAAAATATATGGCTATTCCCAGTGCCTTTTTACTCCCACGGATACTTGCTGATATCTCGGCCCTGATCGCCAGCGGGACCAGAGGCATCTTCACCAAATAGGCATCCCGCCCGATTCGATCGTTTACAGGTAACCGTTCACATTCCCCCTGGCCAGCGGTAGCATTTTTCAGGGTTTCAGTGCGGATTAATAGGCAGAGGCCCTGATTTCGTGCATCAAGCGATGCTCCTGAAACCCTGAAAAATGCTACCGCTGGCCAGGGACGTGGACGGTTGCAACAGGAGGAGGTGTGAACGGTTACGTTTACAGGTCAGCAAATTCCAGAGACTGGCTAGCGTATCAGCACTACATCTCCTTCAATAGTATAAGAGCGCGGAAACCACAACGGAGAAAGTAGAAGGCATGGCACATCTGCCGGGCTGAATCTGCTCTTTATGGATATATTTATTATCCCATTACCCCGGTATTCTTTCAGCTCTTTCCTGAGGACTCTTTTGAGTGGAGGTTGTCTCCAGGTCACAAGACCAAAGAATCCAAACTGGGCACTTACTTCTTTTTTGAAGTGTTTTACTATCAGTACCTTCAGTGGGGCGGGGTCATTGAGGCACATAGGAGGACCCATGTCCACAAGATTCATATTGACTGAGGCACATCCGCACAGAAAAGAAAGGCTGGACAATGCCAAGATGGCCTTTTTAATAACGGACTGAAAAGTCATCAAATTCTTTTGTTGGTATCTCTTCCTGGATTTCTATCCTGTCTACCCTTGAGTAGGCAGGGCCTTTATAACACCACTGCAAGAGCTCATCTACAGCATCAGGAGGCCCTTCGGCTACCAGCTCCACCCTGCCATCAGAAAGGTTTTTTACCCAACCAGTGAGCCCTATACGCATGGCTTCAGACTTGGTGCTTGATCTGTAAAATACCCCTTGAACCCGTCCAATTACAAATGCATGTACACGTTTTCTGTCCTTCTCTGTCACCGCAAACTCCTTCAGCTAATTTCAAAATTTCAGCTTCGACAAGAGAAAATTTTGGAAAAATTTCATATAGGATGTGCCGAATGACCCTTTATCGGCAGTCTCATCGTAAAGGTAGATCCCTTGCCCAATTCGCTCTCTACAGAGATCGTACCCCTGTGGGCCTGGACGATTTTGAGAGCGTAAGTAAGGCCGAGCCCGGCATGGACCTTTGATGTAAAAAACGGGTCCAAGATATGTTTGAGTTTATCTTTTGGGATGCCGACTCCTGTATCGGAGACCGCTACCTCTATATAGCCATCATCACTGACTCGACTCTCGATCTGTAATATACGCCTCTTATCGCGCATTGCTTCGATGGCATTTTCAACAAAACTGGACAAGGCTATCTTGATTTGTCCCCTATCTACATGTACCGAAGGAAGATTACTCGCTAAGTTGGTCTTAAGTTCTACGTGGTTTTTTTCAAGTCTCGGCCTGAATTTTTCGACCGTTTCGCCAATAATGCTGTTAATATCTGCTGACTCCAGGTAACATGCCACCATGGTCTTTAACTCAATGAGCTTTTTTATCATCTCTTCCAAGGTTGCAACATTTTGGATGATCAGTTCCAGATATTTCTTGTTGGGGTCATTTTCTGGAAGAGATTCATGGATCCTGCGTGCAAATCCCCCAATAGAGACAAGGGGATTTCTTATCTCGTGTGCCACCTGATCCATCATTTTTTCTAATGCCTCTGATTTTTCCTCCTGGACTAATTTTTCACGCTCTTCCTTCATGCTGAGCAATGACCGTATTCT